>DATETJ010000012.1 GCA_035283685.1 Candidatus Bathyarchaeia archaeon | reverse complement strand
TGCACGGTACTCTTGAGTAAAACCAAGCACGGCTGAAACAAGCACTATGGCAAAGATAACTACAGCGTCAACACCGTGCCCTGTGACCAGAGAAATAATCGTGGCACCAACAAGTATCAGTATGAGGATGCTCTTGAACTGTCTGAAGAGAATCGTTAGAGGTGAGATTTTTCCTACGGCGGCTAACTCGTTGAACCCGTACTGCTTTAGCCTGCTTGCAGCTTCCTCTTGCGACAACCCTGATGTGTTAGTTTCAAGTCTCTCTAAAGCTTCAGCAACTTCACTAGCATGCCACTTCTCTTCAGCGCTCACCGAAGGCTCCTCCAAAAACGGTTTCTAGAGAATCTGCATCTATATTCAAACAATTCTTAATAAACTTAAACTCGCTCTAGGGTTAAATCCAGCGCCAGATTTTTCTTCCGTAGAATATTTCTGGCAAAATCAGCAAGCCTGTCAAAGAGGCAACTATAACGAGTCCCCATTCCAACGGGTCGTCCATCGGAACCATTCCAAACAACCCGAAGAAGGGCAGAAGAATCGTTAAAAATCCACAAACAATTACAGAGACCAGCAGGAATTTGTTAGAACGGAAACCAACCTTGAACGCATTGTGCTTTTCAGAGCGGCAGTTCCACACAACCAATAGTTCTTGCAAGGTTGCCCGCATAAACGCCATAGTTCGAGCCTGCGCCAGTTTTAGCTCCGTCAAAGGTCCAGGAAGAAGGTAATATTGCCAGAAGAATAAACCACCCGTCAAAACAAACTGCGTTGTGAAGGTGGCGATTATAGATGCGAATCTCCCATGTAGGATTCCCTCGTTTGGATTGCGTGGATGTCTCTTCATGACATCCTTTTCGGGAGGGTCCATAGTTAACGCAAGCGCAGGACCCCCATCTGTGACTAGATTCAACCACAAAATCATGCCTGCAGTAAGCGGAAGCTCTAATCCCAGCAAAGCAAAGGTGCCAATCAAGAACAACTCGTCGAAGTTGCACCGCATCAAAAAGAATGAAAATTTGCGTATGTTGTCGTATATTGTTCGCCCACCTTCGACAGCGGTGACTAGTGTGGCAAAGTTGTCATCTGCCAAAACCATGTCTGCGGCTTCTCTTGTGACGTCGGTGCCAGTAATGCCCATAGCCACGCCAATGTCTGATTGCTTTAACGCTGGGGCGTCATTGACTCCGTCGCCTGTCATAGCAACTATGTGTCCTTTCTTTTTCAATGCTCTAACTATGCGGAGCTTGTGTTCGGGAGAAACTCGGGCATAAACTGTAACGGGGTCCACTGTTTTTTCGAATTCTTCGTCGCTCATTTTGTCCAGTTCAGAACCCGTTAAAACCATGTCGCTCTTGAGCATGCCTAACTCTTTTGCTATGGCAACCGCCGTGAGTTTGTGGTCTCCAGTTATCATAACAGTTTTGATGCCTGCTTGCTGACACTTGTGGTTGGCTTCTTTGGCTTCTTCTCTCGGCGGATCAATCATCCCCATTAAACCGACAAACACCAAGTCGTTTTCAGCAACGTTTTCATCAATGTTTGCCGGGGTGTTGTCCGACAATACCTTATAGGCTACACCTAACACCCGCAAGGCGTCGCTTGCCATTTTTTCATTTATTTCAAGAATTGTTTTTCTTTCTTTGGCGTTGAGCTTCTCTGCCTCGCCGTCTTTTTGAATTTTGATGCTGCGTTCTAAAACTATTTCTGGGGCTCCCTTAACATAGACAACGAGCTTTCCCTCTGGTGTCTTGTGGACTGTTGTCATTCGTTTTCTTTCTGAACTGAAAGGCACTTCTTGCACTCGGGGATATTCTTTTTCTAAGTCTTTCCTGACCATTCCAGCCTTTGCGGCAGCTACAATTAAGGCTCCTTCCGTGGTATCTCCAATCACGTTTTTTCCGTCATAATGAGCGTTTGTGCACAGTGAACCCGCTCTCAACAGCAGGTTAAGGTCTTTATTTTCTTTAGGTTCCACACGTATGCCATTGTTTAAGAATTCACCCTTGGGTTCGTAGCCCACTCCGGTCACATCAATCATTTTGCCATTGACATATACCTTGCGCACTGTCATTTCACCCTTGGTCAACGTACCTGTCTTGTCGGAGCAAATGACGGTTGTAGCACCTAAGGTTTCAGCTGAAGACAACCTTCTGATAATTGCGTTGCGCTTTGCAAGTTCCCGAGCGCCGAAAGCAAGCGATATAGTTACAACCGCTGGCAAGCCTTCTGGAACTGCTGAAACAGCAAGAGCAACAGCGGTCATAAATGTTTTAAGAATATTTTCAAGGACGCTTGGTCCTTGATAAACTTGAAGGACAAATACCTCGTATAGCTCAAGGACAAATATGATAGCGCAAATAATCACAATTATTATTCCCAGTTTTTTCGCAAAACGTGCAAGCTTCTGCTTAAGTGGAGTTTCCTCTTCCTCAAGCGTCTGCACTATTTCCGCAATTTTTCCAAACTCAGTGCCCATGCCCGTAGACGTGATAACGGCTTTTCCCCTGCCGTAAATTACGTGGGTAGCCATGAAAATCGAATTTTTTCTATCCCCCACAGGCGCCTTCTCGTCAACAATGCCCACCCCTTTACTCACAGGGGTTGATTCACCCGTCAAAACCGCCTCATTTGTTTTCAAATTCACAGCTTCAATAGCTCTGCCATCAGCTGGGATGCGGTCGCCTTCTTCAAGAACCACTATGTCGCCTGGCACAACCTCTTTGGCTGGTATTAATACCTCTCCTCCGTCTCGCAGCACGCGAGCCTTTGGCGCTGTCAGCTTCTTCATGGCTTCAATGGCTTTTTCTGACCTATACTCTTGAATGAAACCTACAACCGAGTTGAGAACTACAATGGCTGCAATTGTGCCTGCGTCCACAATTTCTCCAATAAGGAAAGAGATTGCAGTGGCTACAAAAAGCATGATCACAAAAATGTCTTTGAACTGACCGAGAAAAATCTGCAACGGAGTTACTCTTTTCCGCTCTTTGAGTTCATTGTATCCAAATTGACTTAGACGATTTTTCGCGTCTTGCTCGCTCAAACCGGTCAGACTGGTGTTGAGAGCCTCTATCACAGCTTCCTCGTCTTTGGCATGCCACGCCGAACTCATCGTGAATCGCCTGATGTAGACATGAACCTTTATGCTAAACGTGCAACATTGCTTTAAACGTTTTTGCCTTTCAAAACCGAAGGCACAGAGCGCTTCAGCCCATCTTGTGAGGTCTCAAATCAAAAAGACTAGAAATGCGAAGAAGCAAGTAGCAGAGAGCTGAGCTACCCCACTTTTTGTTTGAGTTCGTCTACGGCTTCTGGGTTCATTAGCGTGGTTGTGTCTCCGACGGGTTCATGCTTTACTAGGGCTTTGAGTATGCGCCTCATGATCTTTCCGCTTCGAGTTTTTGGCAACGCTTCGGTCAAAATGATTCTCTCCGGTCTAGCAGTGGGTCCAATGAACTTAACAACTGTTTGGACTAGTTCGCTTTCAAGCGATGCGGACGCCTTCACGCCCTCCTTCAACGTGATGAAAGCAACTGGAACCTCGCCTTTAATGTCGTGCGGCGCGGCTACCACAGCACATTCTGCCACCTCTGGATGCTGCATCAAAGCGTTCTCAACTTCAGCCGTTGAGAGCCTGTGCCCTGCGACTTTCATCACGTCGTCAACTCGACCTGTGAGCCTTATGTTTCCCAGCTCGTCCCATCGTATAGCGCCGTCACTGGTGTAATAGAGCTCCGGACCGTACACACTCCAATACTGCGTCTTATAACGCTCAGGATCTTTGAACACGGTTCGCAGCATGCCTGGTGCAAAAGGGCTCTTCTGCACAAGGTAGCCGCCTTCACCTGAAGTTACAGGTTTACCAGCTTCGTCAAGTATATCGTGCGTTGTTCCTGGGAAGCTTCTGCCCGCAACCGTCGGTATGAAGGGGCCTATTCCTGGCAAGGAGTTGATGAGTGTTGCGCCAGTTTCGGTTTGCCACCAAGTGTCAATGACTGGGCACCTTTCGCCGCCAATATGCTTGAAGTACCACAGCCATGCATCTTGGTTGATTGGTTCGCCGACCGTGCCCAGCAGTCGCACGGTACTCAAGTCGTGTTTCTTGGGGTATTCTTCGCCCCATTTCAGTATCATTCTTATGGCTGTAGGCGCTGTGTAAAACACTGTGACACCATATTTTTCAATTATTGCCCACCATCGGTCAAAATCCGGATAATCGAGTGATCCTTCGTAGATGACGATTGTAGCGCCGTTTAAAAGAGGACCGTAGCAGGCGTATGTGTGTCCTGTAACCCAGCCTATGTCGGCAGTGCACCAGAAAATGTCGTCGTCATGAAGATCAAAGTCCCATCTCGTCGTCCAGTAGGCTACTGTCAAGTAGCCGCCTGTGTGATGCACGATGCCTTTGGGCTTGCCTGTTGTTCCGCTCGTGTAGAGAGTGAAAAGCATGTCTTCGCTGTCCATTGGTTCAGGTTCGCAGTACAATGGCGCCTTAGCCACTAAATCGTGCCACCAGTAGTCTCTGCCCTCAACCATGTCAACTTGAGCACCGGTTCTTTTCACAACCACAACATGCTTGATTGCCGTGCCCACTAAGCCTATGTCCGCTTGACTCTTAAGATCTACAACCTTGCCCCGCCGATAGTAACCGTCCGCAGTGACCAGAACCTTGGCCTCGGCGTCCTCCATGCGGTCCTTAAGCGATTGCCCACTGAAAGCTGAGAAAACTACGCTGTGAACCGCGCCTATGCGTGCGCAGGCTAACATGGCTATCTGAACTTCTGGAATCATGGGCAAATAGATGCCCACTCGGTCGCCTTTCTGAACGCCGAGGCTTTTGAGCACGTTGGCGAACTTGTTAACTTCTCGATAAAGGTCTTGGAACGTCAGAACTCTGCTTTGCTCGTTTGTAGGCTCAGGTTCCCAGATTATGGCAGCCTTGTTCTTATGCCACGTCCTAATGTGTCTATCCACAGCGTTGTAAGAAGCGTTGATCTTTCCATTCACAAACCATTTGTAAAACGGAGGATTCCACTCGTAGTCTTTCGTCCAATCTTTAAACCATTCTAGTCCTTCCTTGGACTTTGCAGCCCAAAAAGCCACGGGGTCTTTAGCTGCTTCCATGTAAATGCTCTCATCGCTTATCCAGGCCCGTTTTTTCATTTCATCAGTGGGCCAGAACACGTTCTTGTTGTTTGGGTCTTCTTTGACCCATTTGACTGGTTGTGACATTTTGTGTAATGCTCCTTTATCGTGAGCCTCTATGGAAAGCGGTCTTCACCTAATAAAATCTTCGGCAAAGATTGTCAAATCTCGAATGATTGTGGGAAAGACAGGTGCAAAATGGCTTTGGCTTACCTACTTTACGTTACTTTTCCAATTGGCAACACGGTTTTTCCATATGCTTCATTCAGGACTTCAGCAAGTGCCAGATAGACCGCGCTGAAACCGCAGATGACACCTTCAAACCCAATGAATCGGGTGAACCACTCTAGGCTTGAAGCTGTGGTTGATGTGTATGCTAGAAGCGCTGATTTGATTGCGAGTAGGAAGAAGAGCACTGCAAGGCTCATGAAAACAAATTGTAAGGTGCGGTTTGTCCCAAGCGTGCCGAAGAACATGACGAAGGTGAAGAGTCCCCACATGAAGAAGTAGGCTGCGAATGCTTCTTGGCTTGCAGTCCAAGGTGTGGAGCCGCCCAAGAAAGGCCATACTCCGCGGGCTGCAACGTCTCTTACTCCTAGCCAGTTCAATGCAACAAATGAAAGCCAAAACAGACCGTACGATGTAAAAGCTGTTGTGCCAAAGGTGCTGCCTTTCTTGTACTCGAGTATTCCCGCGACTATCTGTGCTAAGCCTCCGTAGAATATTCCCATGCCCAGTATCATGCTGTCTATTGGACCTAGTCGAGCGTTGTGAACAAAGTTTAGTAGCACTGTTGTCATGCCGAAGCCTAGCAGTCCGAGTGGCGCTGGATTAGCAAGTTTCTCACTCATTTCCATCGATTTCTCCTTAGCGCAGAAACCCAACTGAATCTGAGCAAGTAAATTTAAGCGTTGCGTAGACAATTTTCTTATATACTTGATACTAATAATGACGTTAAAAAATACGTGTGGCACCGTTGGAGAGTAGCGCAATGGACTGGTTGATTATCGCGCCTATCGGAGGCTTAGCTTCAGTCGCCGTCGCAATCTACCTGTTCTTCTATGTGAATAAACAGGACAGCGGAACTCCTAAGATGAGGGAAATCTCTGACGCAATAAAAGAAGGCGCACTAGCCTATCTCAAAAGGCAGAACAAGACTCTAGCAGTGTTCGTTATAATAATGGCTGCAATCGTCGGGATTTTCCTGGGCTACAACATGGCATTAGCCTACATGTTTGGCTCGATCTGCACGGCCGTGGCCAGTTTCTTCGGCATGTCCGCAGCAATCAGAACAAATGTTAGAACGGCTAGCGCTGCCAGAAATGGTTTGAAGCAAGCGTTTCCTGTTGCTTTCTACGGCGGAGCAGTAATGGGGCTTTCCATCGTGGGTTTAGCCCTTTTAGGGATAAGCCTGCTATATTACATTTTCAGGGACCCACAAGTCATTCTGGGCTTCAGTTTTGGCGCAAGCGCGTTCGCCTTGTTCGCCAAGGCTGGGGGAGGAATCTACACCAAAACTGCCGATGTCGGAGCCGATCTTGTAGGCAAGGTTGAAATCGGCATACCTGAAGATGATCCGCGAAACCCAGCTGTAATCGCTGATAACGTGGGCGACAATGTTGGTGACGTGGCCGGCATGGGCGCTGACCTAATTGACTCATACATTGCTAGTATCATAGCCGCTATGATACTTGGCGCAGCCACACTTACAGAAGTAGCCTACGTTACTCTACCGCTTCTAATTGCAGCGGGCGGAACACTTGCTTCTATAATGGGGATGGCTTTCATCAAAGTAGTGAAAAGAGACAATCCTGGAGCAGCTTTGAACCGGGGGACCTTCCTCACATGCTTCATATTTGCCATCTTAGCTTTCATCATAATCTACTTTCAGGGACTGGGCGACAAAGGATGGGGAATATTCTTCGCGACGATTTCGGGTCTGGTGGCAGGTGTGGTAATCGGTCTCACAACCGACTTCTTTACGTCGATCGACCGGATGCCAGTTATGAAGACTGCTGAGGCTTCTAAGACGGGTCCGGCGATAACTATACTGACAGGTTTCTCTTACGGTGTAATCAGTATAGTCCCGCCTATTATTGGAATAAGTGCTGCAATCATGGCTTCCTGGTACGTCGCTGGACTATACGGAGTGCCAAACGTTTACGGCGTTGCCATCGCAGCTGTGGGTATGCTCTCTATAGTTGGAATGATAATCTCAGCAGACGCCTACGGACCAATCGTCGACAATGCCAAAGGAATCGCTGAGCAATCAGGTCTAAAGAAGGAAGTTATCGAGGCTGCTGATAGGCTTGACGCAGCTGGAAATACTGCTAAGGCTATAACAAAAGGTTTCGCGATTGGCGCCGCAGCCCTGACCGTTCTTGCGCTATTTGTCGCGTATGCCGAGCTCGTAGGGATTCAGTCACTTAACCTGATTGATCCGAAAGTTGTGGTGGGCATTTTCATCGGAGCCATGATGCCGCCTTTGCTCTCAGCTCTGTTGATACTTGCTGTGGGAAAGAACGCCTTTCGAATGGTCGAGGAGGTTCGTAGGCAGTTTAAGGAAATCCCGGGTCTGATGGAAGGGAAGGCTAAGCCCGATTATGCAAAATGCGTTGACATCGCAGCTAAGGGCGCTCTCAAAGAGCTTGTTCTGCCCTGTGTCTTAGCCATCGTTGCTCCTATAGCGGTTGGCTTCGTTTTGGGCAAAGAAGCGTTGGGGGGTTTCCTCGCTGGCAGCATAGTCACTGGCATAATCTTCGCGTTGTTTATGGCAAACTCGGGTGGCACGTGGGACAACGCTAAGAAGTACATTGAAGCAGGCGGATTCGGCGGTGAAGGCTCAGAGGCTCACAAAGCTGCAGTCATAGGTGACACCGTGGGCGATCCATTCAAGGATACTGCTGGGCCGTCTCTCAACACAATGATTACGGTTATGACCCTAGTCGCTACTGTGTTCGCTCCATTAATAGCGTCATACGCTCTGTGAGAATAGTTCTCGAAAACTCCGGCTCTCTATGCGTAGACCGCTAGAACAAGACGAAATGCACCAATAATCCCGCAAGATTTGATAATTGCATGTACTCAATGGTTTTAAACCAAATGTCGACTCTAGTTACCTGCTGAAAGCACATGCGCAGGCTCATCGAGGCAAAGGAGACAACCTTGCCTAAGCCTTCTTCTGAGCAGAGGAATCGCTGGTTACTTGACCTTCTCGGCACCAGCAACGGCACTGTCTCCGGCGGCAATCCAGAGCACCCTGTCGTGCAATCAGTGGCTTGGGGGAAAGGCTTGTGTGTAGCCTGCAAGGGCGGCAAGTTTCTCTGCGGAAAGACTGGTTGCCCATTACTGGTTCGAGCCAAATACTACTTGAAAACCGTTCCGCTTATCAGCGGTTTAGATGTGGACGGCGCTTCTCCTCCAAGCGTTTTCATTGGCAGAATCGGCTATCCATACGTTTATGCTGGCCCCATGGTTCCACCTGTGCATGAAGACACAAGCCTCTACGATTTGCCAGAGTTCTGGTTTGGGAAATCCATGGATGAAATCGTGGGTTTTCGCTCCATGCTTGTCCGAGGCATGCATCGCGTTAACGTGTGGCAGTTTGAGGAAGCTGGTAGAATCATGGATCAGACCCGGGAACTCGCCTTGTCTGTGGATTCGGTTGATGTGGAGTTAG
Source organism: Candidatus Bathyarchaeia archaeon (assembly GCA_035283685.1). Lineage (NCBI taxonomy): Archaea > Thermoproteati > Candidatus Bathyarchaeota > Bathyarchaeia (SeqCode) > Bathyarchaeia archaeon. The sequence goes on along the minus strand of DATETJ010000012.1, from coordinate 78,621 downwards.
CTTTGGCTAAGCCGCCGCGTCGCAGTCTGATTATGGATGATGACGTGCAGCCTTTTGGTCCCTCAGCGCCTATCAGAGACCTGCAAGTTGGCAACGCTCGGTGGGATAATCATATTGAAAAGGCATACTATGACACAGACCTGAAGGCGGTGGACGCGGTTCGAACACTGTACTCTAATGATGTCTTGGTGACCAAGATTCAGCGGGCGTTCAGCGTCGGCGCGTTTGGACTTGAGAAAAACAGGCGGTTGGTGCCGACGCGTTGGAGCATCACAGCAGTTGATGACATATTGTCTAAAGGTTTGATGGCTAAAGTCAAGACGTATCCCGAAATCAATGAGTATCGCGTTTACGAGTCGCGTTATCTGGACAATATTTTTGAGGTTTTGATGCTGCCTCAAGCCTGGAGTTACGAAGCCATGGAAGCTTGGTATCCCGGCACCATCTGGAATCCCAGTGGACAAAACGTGGTCATATATTCTGATTGGGAAAGTAACGAAGGGCGAACAACGTATGCGGGTATAGGCGGATGCTACTACGCTGCACGACTGGCTGTCTGCGAGCTACTCGAGAAAGAGAGGCGACAGGCAACTGCCATAGTCTTAAGGGAGGCGCATCCCGGCTATATCATGCCTGTTGGAGTTTGGCAGGTGAGAGAGAACGTGCGCAACGCCATGCGGCAGACGCCCTTCAAGTTCAAGACTTTGGATGAAGCTCTAGGACGCATCTCACAGCAGTTTCAGATTCCACTTTCAAGATGGATACATTACAGTCGGCTGCTGCAAGACGCTTTGTATCAGAAGAGACTTACAGAGTACTTCAAGTTCACATAGAACGCGGCTACGACTGGAGTCATGAAATGAGCAAGGAAGGCAAACTGAGGCAGATGCAGGCATTAGCAGCTAAGCAATGCGAGGAGTCGATGAAGGAAAAGCATGCGATCGGCGTTTTCCTGTTTGGCTCGCTGGCTTCAGGCGACATTCATAAGGAAAGCGACATCGACTTGGCTGTTGTCTACAACACGGTTGCCGCTGACATTCAAGTGGGCAAGGAAGAAAGGAAGGTGGACGGTTTCCGCTTGGAGGTTTGGCGCTATCCTATCAAACCATTCATAAACACTTTTGAAGATGAGAAACTCAGGGACAAGGCAGACACGTGGATGTGGACTGGCCTATGGATTGAGGCTATGCAGAACGGGGTCATATTGGCTGATCCCACAAGGAGACTCGCAGATTGGAAGGCGAAGGCGAAACAGTGGAAGTGGCGTCAAAGCGAGATCAAGCCCGCCGTGAAGCAAGCTGAGAACAACGTGAACGCCGCACAACGCTATCTAACCAAACAAGATGCGTTCAGCTCGCTGATCTGCCTGCGAGAAGCCGCAACGTGCCTATCCGCTGCCTACGTCATGAAGCACGGTCTGATTCCCAGTTTTCGACCGAAAGACCTCAGCCAAAAACTCAGCCTCCTGAGAAACGCGGAAAAGCAGCTTTCAACCGTTTATGAGTTTGTAAATGACGCTGCTGATTTGGACTACAATCTTGTTGAAGGTTTGTATGTTAGACTTAAGGAGTTTGTCGACACGGAATGGGGCGCCAAGCGTCTGGGTCCAAAATCCGAGCTGGAAAACGCCAGAAGCTGGCTGAACAAGAGAAACCTAGTCGGCGCGTTGCTTTCGCTTCGTTACTCTGCTTTTTGGCTGGGCTTTCACATACTTCACAAGCGGGGACACAAGCTGCAAGCGGAAATCTGTAACGGCAAGAATCACGTGAACATGGCTGATAACTTGGCGAAGGCTATGGAATCGTTCTACACGTTTTATAGGCAGCTTCATTTCGCGGAGAAATGGGATAGGCAGCGGCTGGAAGCGGCGTCAAACCAAATTCAAGAATTGATAAACGATCAAAGGAAATGAATGAAAAAACGAGAGGGAAAGACTGCTTATGGTTGTGGAGTTGCCTGAGCGCTTTCTTGAATGGAACTATTATCCCAGACGAGAGAACGCTCAGCTGTTCCTTGAGGGCAAACACGAGCAGAACATGGACTGGTTCTTTCTGGACAGCACTCGGCATAATCCAGCCTTGTGCACTGCCTATCAGCGTCCAGACGGCTCCTTATTTGTCAACGCCAAGATCGTGGGCGCAGGCTATGTTCTGAAAACTGAGCGTTTGCCACCTGCCATTGAAGCGTTTAGGCAGCATCTCGAACACGGCGACAAGTTATTCAATGAAGCTGGAAGTGACAAGGCTGGGCTGGATGAAGCTATGCGGCAGTATCAACGGGAAGCCATGTTGCTGCTAATGGAGCATCTGTATCCGTTGAGAGAAAAAGCCCACGCGCTTGTTGACTTTACTAAGATGTCAACCATGGAGCTAGCTAAGAGTAAGCCGGGGTCGTCGAAACACACTTGGAACATAGTTCAAACTAACAGAACCGCTTGCCTGCTCTTCTATCGTCCACCCAACATCAGCTTCGAACTGCACGGCTACTTGGACATACACACACAGGGCTTGTACTACGAGTTTGTCAGCGCAGTCCACGATGCCTTTCATTACGTTCCCGTTGAAAGCCGCAAGGAACGACCTGTCTACATATTCAACGTGGAAGAAGTTTACGACAACAGCCCTACACCAAGCGCGTACGGAACAAGAATAGCATAGAAGACTGTGCGGACCGTTTAGAAGTCATTAGCGCGCGCGATGCTTGAAGAAATTCTGAAGCTTTTGTTGAATAAACTCCTTTTAGTGACCGCAACATCCAGATAAAGAGCAACTGAATCTGTAGTTGATGTGAGGAACTGCCCGTGAGCGAAACTAAGGTTCACTGGCTTCCATGGAGCAAGGAAGCTTTTGAGAGAGCAAAGACACTGGACAAGCCTATTCTTCTAGACATAAGCGCGGTTTGGTGCCATTGGTGTCATGTTATGGATCAGACAACGTACTCTGACCCTGAAGTCGCCAAACTTGTCGAGGAACAAACCGTGCCCATAAGAGTGGACAATGACCAGCGACCAGACATTAACAAGCGCTACAATATGGGCGGCTGGCCCACTACAGCCTTCTTGACACCAGACGGCGCAGTCATTACTGGCGGCACGTACATACCGCCGCAGCAGATGAAGCAGCTCCTCCAAAGCATAAGTCAATACTACAAAGAAAGCAAACAGAAAATCAAAGTCGAGCTAAAACAAACAGAAATGCAGGAGTTGATGTCTCAACCTTCAACCCTTGTTCTGGATCAGGAGTTCTATCAATCTGTCATCGACAATGTCCTTTTGGAAGTTACCTCAAACTTTGATCGAGTTTACGGAGGTTTCGGCGCCTCACCAAAGTTTCCCCACACTGACGCCTTAGCATTCGCGCTTCTGGAGCACTTGATTCAGGGACATCGGGGCTTGTTGAACGTGGTTACCAAAACGTTGCAGAAGATGAGTGCAGGCGGCGTCTACGATCAAGTGGAGGGAGGCTTCTTCCGCTACTCAACCACAATGGACTGGAGCATACCGCACTACGAAAAAATGTGTGAAGACAACGCCAAACTGCTCATCAACTACCTAGAGACCTATCAAGTCACTGGAAACGTAGGCTTCAGGCACACAGCACAGGACATAATAAACTACGTTGAAACTTGCTTGGCCGACCGCGAGCACGGGGGATTCTACGGTAGCCAAGACGCCGACGAAGAATACTACCAAATGAGCTTGACTGAACGCAGGAAAAGAACACCTCCCAAAGTGGACAAAACCCTGTACACAAACTGGAACGCCCTCATGGCGTCAGCTTACTTGCAAGCCTCAGTAACGCTTGAAAACATTGCCTATCAGAACTCAGCCCTTCAAACAATCGACCTCTTGCTTCACAAAGGGTTCAGCACAAAGAAAGGAATGTACCATTACTATTCCGCTGGTCAAGGACATGTTCTAGGCTTGCTCACGGACCAAGCGCAGACGCTAAAGTGCCTTGTAGACGCCTACCAGACTACAGCAAACAAAGAATACTTAAAACACGCAGAAGGCATCGCCCAGTTCATGTTGACTAACTTATCGAACAAGGCTGGCGGGTTCTACGATAGACCCGAGACAGCTGAAACCCTCGGAACCCTACAGCAGCCAGTCATATCGCTTGATGAAAACTGCCTAGCCGTCGACGCCTTTCTGCGACTCGGCTACCTAACAGGCAGCGAGAAGTACCTTGAAGCAGCAAAGAAAACACTGAATTTTTTCTCTTCAACAATCCAAAGTTACGGTATCATGGCTGCAGGCTATGGTTTAGCCGTTGAGCTCTTTCTTCGCCCCTTGCAGATCCACATCGTTGGCTCAAAAGGTGACTCCTTAACGAAGCAACTTCAACGTGAAAGCCTTAAAGCGTACAACCCCTTGAAAACCATCGAAGTCATCGACCCAATCATCGACACAACGAGGCTAGCAAGTTTCAAATATCCAACTGCCGAAACTCCCCGCGCCTACGTCTGCTATCAAGGAACTTGCACCCTATCGGAGAACGCACGGGAGCTGGCTGTGGCAATTACACCAAAGCGCTAAACAAGCTACGTGAGGAATTCCTGTAGCCGTCTGTTTTCAGGTTTAGTCAAGATTTGGGCACATTTCTTTGGGTCTAAAGCCTTGAACTCCAAGCCTAGTGTTGTGAGCAGGCGTTGTACGCCTTTGCCAAGACTGGGCGCAGCTAGCACGCCTCTGACCTGTTTGTTCACGGTGTTTTTCACTGCGCCCACGTACTTGGCTAGTTGAAGTGCTGCTTCTTTGCCCGCGGTTTTTCGTTTGATTTCGATGACTACGAGTTTTCCTATTTTGTCTTCGCAGTAGACGTCTACGAATCCGGGTTGGATCTTCTTCTCGTAGGCGATGGGCTTCAATCCTTCTTCGATGAGTGATGGCGTGAGTAAAACGGCTTCCTGCATGTCTTCTTCGCTGGCGTGGAGTGTGAAGTTGCCGGTGTCGCTTAGGCTCAGCGTTGCAAGGAGGTAGATGCTGTCGAAGGAGATCTTAACGGATTCTGTGGGTTGCCGTCTAACCGCGCTAACGTGCATGTTGTTTCCTACGGCGTTTACGTGGAAGAGGCAGCCGGGGGGTTGCCAGTTGACGGGTTCGTATCCGACTGGTCTGTGGACTAGGACGGAGCCGTCTTGTTTGAGGATTATGAGGCGTTCGCCAAGTGTGAGTTGGGAGCTGGCGCGTCCGCGGTAATCAACTGTGCAGTTGCCTATGATGAGGACGCCTTGATGTTTGGAGAATGCTTGCTTAATGAGTGAGACGCTTTCGTGCACGGTGGGGTTGATTAATGCTTTCAAGGGTTGGCGATGAGAAGTTGACACGTTTTGGTCCCGACGTTTTTACAGTGTGTGGATGCAAGATAAGGCTTCTCAACAGGAAGGCTTCAACTGACTCGTGGGCTTGTTTTGGGCGGTTTTATTGTTGGTTTGCGCTTGTTTTGGCGGGGGACAGCGGAAACAGGAAGATTGTTGTTAACGAGTGATTCTCAGAGTAACAGTTATTACAAGGCGTTGGGCATTAGGCTGATTGCAAAGGAGCCTAGAAGAACGCCTTTGACACAAAAATTGCAAGGAGTGATACAAGGAAATGTCAGAGCCACGTGAAAGCATGCGTGAAAGCAACGCCGTTTTGATCGGGCGAAAGCCTGCAATGAACTACGTTCTAGCATGCATAACCCTCTTCCATGGCAATGCACCAGAAATAAAAGTTAAAGCTAGAGGAATGGCAATAAGCCGAGCGGTTGACGTCGTCGAAATATGCAGACGCAGATTCTTGCCTGAAGTCAAGGTGAAGAGCATAGATATTGGCACGCAGCAGTTGCCACCACGACTAGGCGAAGAGGGCCGCGGACCATCAAACGTGAGCACGATTGAAATCACGTTGACGAGGTAATCGCGGAAAAGCCGATGAAGGAAGCGGATGCTGCAGGCAAGGGATGCTCCGCGCCCATCCTTCTTTCTTTTCGTCAACTCTGTGTTGGTGGGATTTTTTGGATTTCTTTTCTTGTGGTTTTGTATAGGTTGGCGCTTATGTACATGATTTCTGTGAGTTTGTCGAGCGTTTCTAATGCTTCTTGTTGAGTTAGGATGTTGTTTCTCGCTGCTTGAATTAGGATGCCTAGTGTGCCTCGGATTGTGATGCCTAGTGTTCTTGCGAAGATTCTGGCTGGTTCGTCGTCTAGGAGGGCTGTTAGGTTGTTTTCGTAGGCGTATTGTATAACGCTTGTTTCTGCTTTAGTTAGGCCTGCTGTTTTTGCTGCTTTTTGAAAATCTGGTTTGAGTTTTACATGTGTGATTTTTATCCAGCCTTGGTGTATGGCTTTTTCGATTTGGAGGGCGTCTGTGTGTCCTTTTTCTTTTCCTTTGTCTACTGTTTCGGTTTTGACTTCTTCTGGGATGAGTAGTGTGTGGTATAGGGCTTGTAGGATGTGTAATGCGTTGGTTTTGGCGAGGTGTATGAGTGGGCCTGCGTTACTGATGGCGTTTGCTTGTTGCTGTTGTGCCTGTGATTTCTTCAATTTCTCGTCTCAGTTCTTGTTCTGAAAGCGGGAATGGTATGTTGTGGGTTTTTAGGAGTTCTAGCATTTCTCTGTATGTTACTCCAGCTGTCTCGGCTGCTTTCCACACTGTGATTTTTTTGGTTTGGACCCTGTGTAATGCGTCTTCGATTTTCTCGTTTTGGATGGCTGTGGCGAGGAGTTCGCGTATGACAGTGGATTTGTCTGTTCCTTTTTTTGAGGCGAGGCGTTTGATTTCTTCTGCTTGAGATTTCTGGATGCGTGCAGAAACTGTTGTCAATTCTTCTTTCATTTTTGGATAGCCCTTCTATTTACAGTTTAATAAATTGCATACATATAAGCATTGTTTTTGAAACGGTGGGGACCGGAAAGAAGGTAGGTTTTGGTTTATCTGAGTTTGATGCTTGTTTCCATTAGTTTTTTGAGTTTTGGGTTGTCTGGGAAGATCATGATGGCTCTGCCTGCGGTTAGCATTGCGTTGTAGGCAACGGCTAAGGCCCAGTCGAATTTTTGGTTTGTGATGAGTGTTTGGGCTGTGTCTATGTCTCTTCGTGCGCGTTTGATGGAGTTGACTGCTAGGTTGTGGTTTGGCTTTATTCGCATTATGGTTCTATTTCTTAACAGTTCTTCTAAACTCATGTTCGTCACCGATGAGCATGATGAATGGTTTAGTTGCGATGTCGGTTATTAGGTGATGCTGGTTTTTGGTTCTTGTTGTGAGTTCGTTTTGGTTCCAGAGTATGTAGTTGATTTCTCTGCCTGTTTCTTTTTCCGATTGGGCTATAATGTTGAGAACGTCTTCTTCGTTTGGGTTTCCGATGATGAGTAGGTCGATGTCGCTTTTTTCTGATTCTTCTCCGCTTGCGAATGAGCCGTAGATTAGGGCGTATTTTATGTTTTTCAGTTTTGAGAGTGTGGTTTTTAGTGTGTCGCTGAGGCAGTTTTTGAGTGGCAGATGGTGGTTTGTTGTTTAGAGTTGTGTTGGGTCAGAGATGCGTTTGATTTTTTTGAATTCGGGTATGTTTTGGGCTGCGTCGAAGTCTGTGTCGAAGGTTAAGATTTTTTGGATTTTGTGGTCGCGCATGAGGATGAGGGTTGTCCAGTCAGTTAGTGTGGGTATGATGTTTGGGTGTTTTCGCATGTAGGATTTTGCTGTGGCGAATTGGTTTTCGTCTATTTTGTGGATTTCGATTTTTTCGCTTTCTTGTATGAGTGTGTCGAGTTGTTGGATGAGGGTTGCGTTTCTGGTTCTTGCCCAGGCTACTGTTAGGCATTCGTTTAGTATGTAGTCTAAATCAGAGGATAACATCCAAGTCAGACGTTCCTAACTGTCTTGACAGCCATAACAAAGTACTGTCAATCGCTTCCTTCTCTCTACCCTGAAACACATGGTTGACTATTGCTTCTTCCATCCGCTTTGGATCTTGATTAACCGATTCAATAACAACCATCTCTTTAGGTCCCTTGGCAGCTTCGTAATTCCACTTTGCCTCCTCCAGACCAGCAAGCGTATCCTTGCTGCCATTAACGATCAATACGGGCAGATGCTCCAACCGCTTCAAGACTTCAGCTTCTTTAAGCTTCATGAGCCTGCGTCTAACGTCTCTTGGTCTCAGGTTGAAACCCCAAACCCGCAAACTAAGTAACCTATACACAGGAAAAACAGCATCAACATACGAAGCCAACAAAAACAGATACCAGCTCAACCTTCCTCTACTCCGAATGATGAATCTTCTAATATTGTACGCGTGATCATGAGGCACAGCCCACAAGGCTGTACCCTTAACACGCTTATCCCGCTCAGCCACATACAACGCTACAGCCCCACCCAAACTATGACCCACAACACAGACGCCACCCTCCATCCTAGCCTCAGGTCTCGCCAACAAAAACTCCACAGCTGCCTCAAGATCCCTTTGCTCACTCCACCCATAACCAAACTCACCACCGCTCTGACCGCAACCACGAAAATCAAACACCAAAGCCAAGAAACCACCCTGCTGGCAAGCTGCTTCAGCCATATCCCGAAACAAACCAACACCACGAAAACCCCGACGATCAAAACCATGACACACAACCAAACAAGGAGCAGGCACCGTATCTGGAACAAACAACACGCCACTAAGCCTAACCCCATCACTAGACTCGAAACTCAGAGCCTCAGCATTCAACCCTGAAACATCCCTTCAAACACCTGTAACCAAACCTGCCAAAACCATAAACCCAACACAATATATCGCTTCCGCACAACCCACAAACATCCAAGAAGTTACTATTACTTGTTCTAAGCGGAAATTAATAACATCTGAACAGAAACCCGCCACAAACAGTCTAGGCTTGCGTGTTCAACTACAACTGTCCAAGCCACAAGCCAGCAGCCACAACATGTAGAAGAAGGTATAAGGGGCTTATCTCCTTCTTCTTTTGAAATTTGTTTTTCCGCAGCCGCCCAACATCCCAATACAAATCTAATATAGCCCTAACACACATCATACAAAACGGGTTATTCCAAATTGACCGAAACCCACATCGAACCCAAACCATGGCACAAAAACTGGCCCCAAAACGTACCCAAAACCATCCAGTACCCATTAACCCCATTACACGAACTCCTAGAAATGTCAGCCGAAAAACACCCAACACATCCAGCCATACACTACATGGGAAAAACACTCACCTATCAGGAACTGAACGAAAGCGTAGACCACTTCGCCGCAGCCCTAGCTAAACTAGGCGTCAAACAGGGCGACCGCGTAGCCATATACCTCCCCAACATACCACAATTCATCATAAGCTTCTACGCAGCCTCAAAAATAGGCGCCATCAACACAGCAGTCAGCCCCTTATACCGAGAACGCGAACTAGAATACCAGATAAACGACTCAGGCGCAGAAACCCTCATCTACCTCGACCTACTCCACCCCATAGTCGACAAAATCCGCGCCAAAACCAAACTCAAAAACCTCATCACAGCCACCATAGGCGAATACTTGCCCAGCGCTAAGCGCATCCTAGGCGGATTACTAGGCAAAGTACCCAAACACAAAATCCCACAAGACGCCGGAGTCCACCAATTCAAACCACTACTCGAATCCGTCTTACCCGACCCACCAGATGTTCAAATAGACCCCAAAGAGGACCTCGTAGCTCTTCAATACACAGGCGGCACGACAGGCACACCAAAAGGCGCCATGCTAACGCATTACAACCTCGTCACAAACGCAGTAGCCTGCGCCTACTGGCTCCACGGCACAAACGCCCCAAACATGGAAACCAAAGACGTCTTCCTCACAGCCATACCCTTATTCCACATATACGGCATGACCACAGCCATGAACGCACCAATATACCTAGCCGGAACCATGGTCCTCCTACCCAAACCCGAACCCGTAGACATACTCAAAGCCATACAAAACCAAAAAGTCACAGTGTACTGCGGAGTACCCACCTTATACAGCATGCTCATAGAACACCCAGACATACGCAGATACAACCTCAAAACCATAAAATTCTGCATAAGCGGCTCCGCACCACTACCACCAGAAATCCAAAAAATATTCATGGACCTCACAGGAGGCGTACTAGTCGAAGGCTACGGACTAACCGAAAGCTCACCCGTCACACACTGCAACCCACTAGACCAGACACTCAAAACCGTAAAAATAGGCACCATAGGACTACCCTGGCCAGACACAGACGCAAAAATCGTAGACACACAAACAGGCACAAAAGAGCTATCCACAGGCGAGGACGGCGAACTAATCATAACAGGACCACAAATAATGAAAGGCTACTGGAACCTACCCCAAGAAACCAAAGACATTCTACGCCAAGGCTGGCTCTACACAGGCGACATAGCCCACATGGACCCAGACGGCTACTTCCACATCACAGACCGCAAAAAAGACCTCATCAAATACAAAGGCTACAGCGTCTACCCACGCGAAATCGAAGACATCCTCTACGAGCATCCAGCCATCAAACTATGCGCCGTAATCGGCAAACCAGACAAAACAGCAGGCGAAATCCCCAAAGCCTACATCGTCCTAAAGGAAGGAAACACAACAGCCACTGAAGAGGAAATCAAAAAATTCGTCAACGCCAAAGTCGCACCCTACAAAGCCATCAGACAAATCGAATTCAGAACCCAGCTACCAATGACTCCAGTAGGCAAAGTCCTAAGACGATCACTGAGACAGGAAGAGAAAGAGAAAAAAGAAAAACCAAGCAAAAAACCAAAAAAAGCTAGCTGAACCACACAAAAAAGGCGACTACAGGGTTATTTCAAACAGTAGCCTCTCAACAAGCTCTTTATACCGATTCCTAATCGTAACCTCAGTCACCTGAGCAATCTCAGCAATCTCCCTCTGCGTCTTCCGTTCACCAGTCAAAACCGAAGCAATGTAACTCGCCGCCGCAGCGATGCCCGTGGGTCCCCTACCCGACGTCAACTTCAAGTCACGAGCCGTCAACAGAATCTTCTGAGCTATCTCCTCAACCTTACCCTGCATAGTCAACTGATTCGAAAACTTAGTAATATACTGACTAGGCTTCAACGGCGGAATAAAATAGTCCAACTCCTTGATAAGAAAACGATAACTACGCCCCACCTCCTTCTTGTTAATGCTCGAAGCCTGCGCAATCTCCTCAAGCGTACGCGCCAATCCACACTGACGACAAGCCACATAAATCGCAGCCGACGTCACACCCTGAATAGACCTGCCACGAATCAAATGCTCCTTAACCGCTTTCCGATAAACAACCGACGCCGTCTCCAAAATATTCTTGGGCAAATTCAAACTATTCGCAATCTTCGTGATCTCAGACAACGCAAAAGCCAAATTCCGCTCAGTAGCGTCGGAAACTCTAATCCGCCGCTGCCACTTCCGCAGCCGATAAATCTGAGCCTTCTGACCAGGCGACAAACGTTTCCCATAAATGTCCCGGTCATGCCAATCAATCATGGTTGACAAGCCTTTATCATGAATAGTATAAGTTAACGGTGCACCAGCCCGAGCCCTCTTAGCCCTCTGCTCATCATCAAAAGCCCGCCATTCAGGTCCGCGATCAGCCAGCTTAGAAGCGACAACGTATCCACAGTTCATACACACTATCTCAGCCGCATCCGGGTCCCGCATGAGCCTCTGGCTCCCGCATTCTGGACACTGCTGAACTCTCTGAGCTGTAGTTGGTATGCCTTCAGCGTCTAAACTCATCTTCTCCTTCTCCTCTTTTCCATCCTTTGCTTAGAGGGAGCAGCATACAAGACACGTTGAACGTAACCGCTGGGCTCATCAACGCTGGGTCGCACCCCAACATAAGGATTCGCCACAGGACCAAAAACGTCAAAAATCATGCCGACAGCCTTGAGGTTTTCGTCCATGGCTTGATCGCCGATTCGAGGGGCATTATCGGTCTTGAGAATCATGTTGCCATTAGAGCTTATATGACGCACATAGCCGATTCTCTGCAAGCCGGAGCTATCCCCTCTCCTAGTAAAACGTGCCAGAATTCCCAAACGGAGCGCATTATTTAAACCTTTCTAAAAAAGAATGAAAAAAAGAGAAGCAACAGCCATAATTAGTAGCATACGGAGAAACTCCGAAAATGAAGCAGGATGCGCGGTTCTCTGAAGTCGTCAGGAAATTGGAGTCACTGTCTGACAAGAGAATAATAGAGGGTATGAAACAGGTCGGCATTAAGACTCCCAAAGCCATTGGCGTATCCGCGCCTAATCTAAGACGAATCGCAAAGGAAACCGGCAAAGACCCATGTTCTCGCTCAGACATTGTGGGCGTCAGGTATTCATGAAGCCAGAATCATCGCTTGCATGACCGATGATCCAGAAATGGTCAGTAAAAAGCAGTTGGAGCAATGGGTCAGAGACTTACTCGCGGGGCATCTGCGACGGATGCTGCGGCACTCTTTTCAGCAAGACCAAGTTTGCCTATCGAAAAGCAGTTGAATGGAGCAGCAGGCCAGAGGAATACGTCAAGAGGGCAGGCTTCGTCATAATGGCCACATTATTAGTTCATGACAAGAAAGCTAGGGACGAAGCATTCCTGAAGTTTCTACCTGTAATAAGGCGGGAATCTGCTGACGAGAGAAACTACGTTAAGAAGGCAATCAACTGGACTCTTAGACAAATAGGCAAACGCAACAGCAACCTGAATAAAGCTGCAATCGAAACTGCCCGCGACATACACAAGATCGACTCAAAAGCTGCGAAATGGATTGCTTCAGATGCACTTCGCGAACTCACTGGCGACGCTGTTCAAAAAAGACTTCGCTTTCGCAAGATCCGAGAAACTAGCTGATGATTATTCCGACTTCATTCTTCCTTGGGCACCAGAATAGCGTTCACTGATCCGTCTTGTCCTGGTCTTGAAGTGACGCGTGCTGGTCCAAGTTGGGTCTCGATGATTGTGCCTTTGGTGATGACGCCTCTGCGGTTGTAGTCAACGTTGGCAGGGTTGCGTATGACGCGTTGAATCTCCACTTTCTGTGTCTTTCCCGATGATGGATCTGAGACGTTGACTTGATTGGCGCTTGGCAACCTTATTTTGGTGTTGCCTCCGTGTCTGCGAACTGTTTTTTGCTTGGGTTCGCCTAACGTGGTTTCAGTTGGAAACGCGCCCTTCTCGTAGCGACGTTTCGTTCTGTATGCCTTTTTTCTTCCGCCTGAAGGTTTCTTCTTGTGCAAGTCTCCGTGCCAAACTGACAATGCTGGTTTTCTCCGTTCTTGTGGCGTCTATGAATGAATATTGTGGTATATTAAACTTCTTTTGTCCCATGACTGTTTAGGCGAAGCTGGTGATGCGAAAACTAGCCGCATAGCTATGTATTAGTGCTGAATGATGTCAAAAGCTTAGGCTGACGATTTCGTGGGGATCTAGGTTCTGTTGGATTGTAGTCGGCTGTAGTAGTTTAATATGTCGTCTCTTGATATGATTTTTCCGCAGCCGTAACATCGGCGTTCTTCGTCTTCGTTTATGACCAGCTTGTTCTCAAAGACTGGGTGGAAGTTGGCTGTGCCACATTCGCATGCGATTCTTAAAAACTGCACTTGTGTGCATGCGTGTTTGCGTTTGCTTTTTTCTACGCCTTCTTCATATCCTTTTTCGTATCCTCGTTTGTAGCCTTCGTTGTAGCCGTCTTTGTAGGCTATGCGTCGGGTTTCGTCTGTTTCGTTTTCCATGTGGGGTGTGGTCTCCTTTCTCTCTGACTATATCCTTTGACACACGGTGTATTAGGCGTTATTGAAATAACTTCTATATTTTTCTTCGAGACGTATTCCCAATCGAGATACGTTTACAAATGTAAAGAGGTGGGCAGAGGAGGGTTAGTATGAGTGCTGAAAAATTTTTTTGCGGTAGAAGCCTTGCTTTTCTGTTTGTGTTTTAGGCTTTGTTTTTGGTTCTGGTTGTGTTTGCTGCCCTGTTTTCGCTGGTTTGGTGCACTTTTCTATGTTGTTTAGCGTGTAGTTTCATGTTGTCAAGCGTGAAGTTGCAATGTTGCTGGAAGTCGTTCTGGATGTTGGTTTGAAAATGACTTGATTGGCTTACATGCCAGACGACAAGTCTAGTTATTTCTCTTTCCATCGAGTTACAAGTGAACCTACAGCTATGAAGACAACCGCGAGAATGGCAACTATAGCCATGTTTGTGTACACTCCTTCCACGTATTTGTAGATCATGGCGTATCTGAGGCCTTCAGAGAAGTAGGTTAATGGAAGTGCCTTTGAGATGGTCTGGATGTAGCTTGGCATTATCTCGAGTGGGAAGTAAGTTCCGGATAAGAACATCATGGGGAATGCTATGGCGTTGCCTATGGCTGAGGCGGCTTCTACGTCTTTCACTAGACCTGACAGCGTCATGCCAATGCCCGCGAACATTATTGACCCAAGGAAAATAAGGAGTATCGAAAGCGCGTCAGGTATGACTCGAACGTTGAAGATTAACCATCCGACCGCAATCATGACAACTGTTAGCATAAGGTTTAGAAGAGTTTGGCTTAGAACGTTTCCCATTATCCAATCCATTTTGGTGAGCGGCGTTATCGACAGTCGCTTTATGATTCCTCTTCTCTTGAACTCTGTCGTATTCGATGTCAAGGCAATTATGCCGTTGGTCATTATGAAAGCTGCCGTGATGCCTGGAACGTAGTAGTCCACATTTGAGAATCGTGTAGCTGTCACAGACGCTTCCTCGAATTGAATCACGTTTTCCGCGCCTATCAGCTCGTAATTGAAAGCGTTGGCTACACTGACTATAATGTTCTTTATCACTGCCGCTGATTGATCGGAAGAGTCAACCATGACGGTTAGAGACGTTTTCGTGTCCGGCAAACTCTGGTTGAATTGTTGCAGCTGGACTAATCCCTGCTGGAAAGCTATCTTCTGAGTGTCGCTCATGTTTGGTGCTAGGTACTGATATGAGATGTTGAGTGTGCCGTAAGTTATTCCAACTCTGACTTTGAATGTACCATTCAACAAGTCTTCTTGAAATCCTTCTGAGATTACGAGGATACGGATATTCCCGCCTAAAGGTCCAAGCGCATTCCGCGTATAAGTTGAAGCATTTGCATCAGTGGGCACTTCTCTTATGTTGAAAGTCTCGGTGCTGTTCAAGGCATCAATAAAGTCTTCCGAGAAACTGCTAGGTTCTCCGGTAGATGCGCTTATGTCAAGATTTTGGACGAAAAGCGTGGATCTTGAAGACCCGCCGATGCCTGAAAAGACTGCCCCGAATACTAGCAGCAGTAGCACTGGGAATAGTATGCTGAAGAATAGTCCTGATCGGCTTCTCATCCAATTCCTAGTAACAGCTTTGAAAATAGTTAGGGTCCTCATCCTTTCAGTTCACCTTCTTCTGTTATTCGTCCACCAACTACCTTGAGAAACACATCTTCAATGGTTGGCGTCTGAATTTCGATATCTCTGCCAATTTTCATCTCAGTCAATGTAGCCATAACCTGCCACAATTCGTTCACGTCATCTATCTTAACTAGGACATCTCCACCATGGTTCAAAGTGGTCTGACCGTATTTTTTCTGCAACACACCTGCTAACTGCTCGTCTCCTTTCCGTATAACAAGGACTTTCGACCCACCGTACTGCGATACCAACTCTTGAGGAGAACCAATCGCGACTATTTTCCCCTTGTTTATGATGGCTACTCTGTCAGCCAGCACCTGCGCTTCCTCCATATAATGAGTCGTTAAGAACACAGTTTTGTTCAGCTTCCTGAGATTCTCAATCACAGTCCAAACTTCCCTCCGTGCTTTGGGGTCAAGACCCGTTGTAGGCTCATCCAAGAACACAAGTTGTGGATCGCTAACCAAGGCGGCTGCAACGCCGACCCTTTGCTTCAAACCGCCCGAGAGATTCTCAAATCTCTCCCTAGTCTTGTCTTCCAAGTCAAGGAGCTTGATAACCTCGGCGACATCAAGATGCTTCTCATACATATCCCCAATGAGTTCTATGTTTTCTTTGACAGTGAGCTTATCTAAAGCGCTGAACTCCTGTGGTAAGACTCCTATTCTTCTCTTGATCTCTTTAACATCGTCCCTCTTAGTCACGTCATATCCGAAAACTTTAGCAGTTCCGTTTGTAAGGGGTTTTATACATTCAAGAATCTCAACAGTGGTCGTTTTCCCGGCTCCGTTAGGACCCAGAAATGCAAAGACCTCCCCCTCGTACACTTCGAAAGAAATGCCGTCGACAGCCCTCAATTTTTCATACTGCTTGACAAGAGAATCAACTTGCACGACAGCCTTGCTCATTCCGTTTCACCATGAAGATTGAAGAAAATTCAGTTGCGTCTGATTTAAGGATTATGAGAAACATTAAACGCTGCTGATGCGACTGTGCAGCAACAATCAATGTATCAAGAAAATCACAGCTTCTGGAGGAAGATCATTTCGCCAAAGCAGGAGTTTCCAAACATGGGTTGTGTCGCAACAGCCGTTGATCCCGAAGGAAACCAGTTTGCTTTGATGCAGCCTTCGCAAGTTGAGGCGCAGACGTTTTGCAGAAGCGTTTGGGATTTGAAAGGGAAAAATCAGGGGCGACTGTCTGAAACCTCTAAAGACCATTTAACTCGATCTGACTATGTCTTTTTCTTTGTGCCGATCAATAGTGCGTAACCTATGCCGCCCTTGTTGACAAAGTCGACTATTTCACAGGCTGATTTGTCCTTTCTCTGTCTTAGTTCTTGGGTGATTGTGCTGGGGTTCATCATTTTCTTGGCATCTTTAGTGAAGTCTACAGTCTTGATGTTGGCTAGTCCAGCCTTTTTCATCATTTCCACATATTCGCTTATGCTGACGGCTCCGCCGACACATTCGCAGTATAATCCTTTGTCTTCTCGCATGGCTTGGGGCATGGGCGCCCACGTTACAACATCGTGCATGATAACGCGTCCACCGGGCTTCAAAACGCGCACTTTCTCATTCAATGTCTTCTGTTTGTCTTGAATCAGGCAGACAACGCATTCACTGATGATGGCGTCAAACGAGTTGTCGGGGAACGGCAACTTCACAGCGTTCCCTAGGCGAAACTCTGTGACGTTTTCTAATCCTCTCTTCTTGGCTTTTTCTTGTGCTAGTTCTATGCCTTCCTCTGAAAAGTCTATGCCCACGGCCTTTCCTGTCGTGCCAACTTTCTCGGCAATTGCCAGCACGGTTTCGCCACTTCCAGACCCGATGTCAAGCACTTGCATTCCTTCGCGAGGTTTCAGTTCTTCAAGAAGTACTTCATGTGCTGAGTGTAAGCTTGCCAGGCTCTTGGGTTGAGAGGACTTCGTTGCTTTGAGGCTTGCCCACCTCTTTCCATACGACTCTTTCACGGTTTCCTCCATGCTTGTACTAGAACTTGGCTCCCCGCATGTGGGCTCGCAACAGCTTTCCTGTGAACTGGTTTCGCAACAGCTTTCATCTTCGTCTTCATTCATGATTTATCCCCCCAAATAGACTACTACCAGACAGTAGTAGTAAAGTATTTAAGCATTCTCTCCCACCAGCTTACCAGAAAAGGTGAGCCCGCCCATTGGTCGACATTACAGAAACAGCCCTTAAGGGTCAGTTCCTTCTTCTTCCACACAGTTTTCCCACTTGCCCGGAAAATAGTAATCTTATATAGTGGCTTGCATAGGTTAATCGAAGGCGAGATCATCCATGGGCAAACGCATTCGTGTCCAACGCCGCGGACGAGGCGGATCTACATTCAGAGCTGCCACACACAAGAGAGTAGCCCCCGCTCAGTATCCACCGTTGTCAAAAGCAGAGATTGAAAACTTGGTTCAAGGCCGAATCCAACAAATAGTCCATGAACCCGGAAGAGGCAGCCCACTAGCGCTCATAGAACTTGAAAACGACAAAGACTTCTACACAGTTGTACCTGAAGGCGTCTTTCAAGGTCAAACCATACAAATGGGCAGCAAAGCATCGGTTGATGTCGGTAACATCCTCACATTAGGCGACATACCTCCAGGCACCATGGTATGCAGCATTGAACTTCAACCCGGGGACGGAGGAAAAGTCTGCCGCTCAAGCGGAGCCTACGCCACAGTGGTGGCACATACACCTTTGGGCACCATGATCAAGTTTCCCAGCGGAAAAACCACATACTTGAACAACTTGTCCCGAGCCATGGTTGGCTTAGTTTCCGGGTCAGGAAGAGTTGATAAACCGTTCCTTAAAGCAGGCCCACGTTATCATTTGATGCACGCCAAAGGACACAAATATCAGCGTCCAAGAGGCGTAGCCATGATAGCGGCGGTTCACCCATACGGCAGTAGCCACAGAGGCGCACGCAAAGTCACAACGGTCAGCAGGCATGCGCCGCCAGGTCAAAAAGTTGGATTGATCGCTGCACGTAGGGCTGGACGAGGAAGAAAAAGAAGAGAATAGGCAGCAGAAACTCGCTTTCACTACATTGCTTTCAGAGAGGCTTTTGCTGTTCTAGTCGTTTTCTTCGGCGACGCATAAAGAGTATAGTGACGAGTGAAACCACTATGGTTACTGCAGCAATGAGAATAATTGTCACAGTAGGGTTAAACCCTCTGAGTCTTCCGTTCTGCGATAATTCCGTCATCCCCTCTTCGTAGTACAGCAGAAATCCGTTTTCGACGATGAAGTTCTTCGCTTCGAGTGAGTCAGCGACATAGTCAACCTTCGAAATGTTCATGTACTGAACCGTGTTCTGTTCAGTAACCGCGCCGTAACGGACAGCGTTTAAAGGATCATCAAATCCTTGAGGAACAAAGGTCAGATCGACAGGCAGCCAACCCCAAGGCGGAACGTAGACCTCTGCCCATCCATGCCAACCCATCTTTCTCTGAACGATTTTCACGCGATTGTTCCAAAAACTTTGATTCAATTCCACATTTTGCGGCACGTAGACAGCGCCGATCTGAAGGTAGGAAGGAATCCCAAGAATGCGGAGCAGAGTTATGAGGAGAACGGCTTGATCGTCACAGTCTCCGACACCGACGTTTAAAGTCTGATTGGCGTATAACGGGATTTCATGAGTGCCGTAATCAATGTTCAGTTTAATCCAGCCGATAGTATCCTTCACGATTGTCAAAACGTTGGTCTCGTTTCCAGCAATCTCATAAGCCAGGTTTATCAGCGCAGGATCATTTGTTAACCATGGTCCTTCAGCGCCTGTGTACGACTGCACCATGTGTTCTGGTATTCCACCAAGTGTGCCCGATTCACTCTCAGAAATGTTGGCGATCAATCGTGGCTTTGCCACAACCTGATACTCAGCAGCGATAGTCATATTTTCGCCCGGATGTAACCGCGACCTTGGCAGTTCCAAGACGCCAACTTTGTTTCCATCTTCATCAGTTTGAACAGATATCACCGTGTGAGTAGCATTTCTCAGCTCGACGTTCTGCCAAGAATTGTTCATGAACAAACCAATCATCCTGTCGTCCTCGGTGAAATTCCATATAGTGTCCGAATCAGATGGGTTAATGTAGGTAACGCGCGATTTTACGGAATAGATCTTGTCTTCAGCATCGCCTTCAGCCACGATCACTCTTTGAGTTAACGACAATGACGACAACAGCAGGAAAGCAAAAAGAATGGTCGTTAGGCTCTTCATTAGTAGCTTTTCCTCTACCGGAGCATGATCACTAAATTGCCATGGTTAGAGAGCACTATATAGATTTCGATTCGTTGCCAAACGAAAAATGGAGAGTGCTATTCCACATGCACTCTGTAGAGGTCGATGTCTTCGCGCATCTCGGGAGTGACTTGAAGGAAGTCTCTGACAGCCCTCTTAACGTCCTTGGACTGTGTGATGTAACGCCCTGCGATAACTATGTCTGCTCCTTTCTCCAAAGCCTCCTTAGCGGTCTCCGGGATTATTCCACCAGCGATTGCAATTAGTAGTCGCTCGTGAGGAAAGGCTTGTCGCAACTCCTTGATCATTTCCATACGGTGGTGAACCCCAGCCTTCTCAACGTCAATGGGGCGATGCAGGATCACAACGTCTGGCAGCTGTTTCAGAGAACGCAGTTTCTGAACA
The DNA here is from genome assembly GCA_035283685.1 of Candidatus Bathyarchaeia archaeon. Lineage (NCBI taxonomy): Archaea > Thermoproteati > Candidatus Bathyarchaeota > Bathyarchaeia (SeqCode) > Bathyarchaeia archaeon. The sequence goes on along the minus strand of DATETJ010000012.1, from coordinate 58,560 downwards.
GGATCTGCAACTCCCATCATGTCGACAAAAGCGTAGATTCCAAGCCTCTTTGCTTCATAGATGAAGCCATCTAGTATCTCGGGCGCCGCAAGTCCAGCCGCAACCGCAGCGTCTGCTGTCTCCTCAAAAGCTAAGTCCACCTCAACTTTGCCCACGTCAAGTGTCTTCAAGTCAGCCACAATAAACACGTCTTGGGCGTTCTCACGTAGTTCTCGGACAGCTTTGGCGCCGTACTTCTTCAAAAGTGGTGTGCCCACTTCTAGAATGACACGGTCGCTCTCCGGAACCTGCAGCACAACCTCTTTGGCGCGTTCAATGTTCGGGTTGTCCAACGCGATCTGCAGGTACGGCGGTCTCCACAAGCGAGGCACTTTGAAACCCATAATCGGATGCTTAGCCCTGTCTTTGTCGTAGAATATCTTGTCAAGCGAGGGATAGCTAACTAAAGCTCTCTGCAAAGCCAGTTTGGTCGCGCCGTAATTGTACTGATAAATCTGGCGGTAGTCCTTAGCTTCTGGATGAACAAACACGCTGCAAACGATTACCCAATCGTCCGCTTTCTCCCTTGGAATTATGTTCTCTTCAACGGAGTCCGCTACCGCCTTCGCGACAGCTGCCTGCGCTGGACCAAAAATTTTTCCAGCTTGCTCCAAATTCTTGACAGTCACCTTTGGCACCAAAAGCGTGTGAGGCTTAGGTGGAAGATTGGGCCGTATGACAGCCAACAGCGGTGTGTGTCCAACGGATAGATTCGACATGCCTTGTGCAAAGGCTTCTCCGACCGGGCCGTTCTTATCTCCGATTAGAAGGTCAACGTGTGCAACCTCATTGCCTTCGCCTACAAGGGCTTCGCCGATCAAGTACGTGAATTTCTCTTTTTGCTTCTCAAAGGCGGGTGGCTCAGCTTCACGCTTCAGTGCATCTTCGAATTCCACGCCGAATTCCCGCATCCACTCGTAAAGAGTGTCTCTGTGAATGTGCATTATCTTAGCGGTTCCTGCAATTGTCGGCTTTCTGGTCTTCTTGCTTTCCATTTCTTTGTTCATGCCCGCCGTCAACTGTCGGACAAAATCCCCTCTTGAGGTAGGTTTTCTGCCGCTAGATTCCGACATTCTTCTCACGCAGAACTGTTTATGCTGTTCCAATATTAAAGCTTGTCGGAGTCTGGCTGTCGAACATGTGTTTTCCGACACTGAGCTTTCAACTGTCGGATTCGCGCGTTACGTTCGGGTCAATGGAGCTTGAGGGTCGCCTTTTGGAAGGCGTTGGCAAGATCTGGGTTGTAGCCAACGAGAATTACTTGTTTGATTGTTGTCCCAGCTTCGATGTGGTTCTTTATCTCTTTTATCATGGCGTCTGCTGCGTCTTGAAGGTTAAGTCCGCCGACGCCTGTGCCAAGTCCTGGAAAAGCTAGGCTGTTTATGCGCAGTTGTATGGCACAATCTAGCGCGCCTCTGGTTGCTGCTTTGACTTCTTCTAAACTCGCTGCCATGGCTGGTCGTGTCATTGTGGGCGCGTGTATGATGTATTTTGCTTTGAGTTTTCCAGCCGTTGTGGCTACCGCTTTGCCGATTGGCACTGGTGCTTTTCTTAGGGCTTGTTTTTGTATTTGGTCTCCGCCTGCTCTGAGTATGAAACCGGCTACTCCTCCGCCCATTATAAGTTGGCTGTTGGCTGGGTTGACTATTGCGTCGACTTCGAGTTTTGTTATGTCGCCTGCCATAACTGTGATCTTTGTGTCTCTGTAAATGTGGTCCGTGACGCTCATGATTAGTGTCGCCTTTCTTGAGTTGATACTAAGGTCCATAGGCTTCTGATAAGATTTTGCGGGAGAGCATGTGGTTATTGGATTTGGTTGGATGGGTTCAGCTAGGGCAGAGGGTTAGTATGAGTGCTGAAAAATTTTTTTGTGGTGAAAGTTAGGCTTTTCTGGTTGCTCTGTGGGGTCTGTCTTAAGTTCCGAATGGTGTTTCGGGCTCTGTTTTCGCTGTTTTAGCGTGACGTTCTATGTTGCTAAGCGTGACGTTTAATGTTGGTTAGCGTGACGTTTGTGTATGTTGCAGGGCTCTGGCGGGAAGACGAATTTCAAAAGAAAAACGGAGCAACATAGAAGTAACATTGTTTAACGTCTTATAGACGTGAAGCGAATACGAAGCCTTCGCAATGGCTCTAATTTGGTTGCTCATTTTACCCCTCTTCGTCTGGTTCGCCTAGTAAGCCTAATGTCTCTTCGTCTTCTTGTTCTAGTTGTTCGTCTAAGTCTTCGTCTATGCTTGTGCTCTCTGGCTCTGTCTCTGCTTTAGGCTCTGTGACTAGACCGATAGCGTTTAGGCTCTCTCTAGAAGGCTCTTCTTTTTCTCTGCTTTCGGTGCTATCCACTCAAAAGGCTTAGAATCTTGCACGAACTTAGGAAACCCGATTAGAGTATCTAGCGCAGTGTAGAGAAAAACGCCTCTAGGCAGATTAAGAACATCTTGTGCATGTTTGCTATGCCTTAGCAGTCTGCGAATCTTAAGTTCGTAATCGTCTAGGCTAACACTACCGATTAGAAGGCGTGTTCTACCTCTAATCTTAGTGTTTAGGTCTTGCAGTCTCTGAGAGCATAGCACGAAGTGAAGTTCTAGGTTACGAGCCACTGAGAAGATTTTTCCAAGTCTGTTAAAGACGTTTTTTGATATGGTGCTACTGTCGAAGACGTTCTGAGACTCTTCGATTATGAAAACTATTCGCTCCTTTTTGCTGTAGTTCTTGTACTTCCGAAGGTATGCCTTACGATAGAAATAGTTAACGACTGAGTAGATAAAGAACGCTTGCCTTTCAATGTCTGATATTTCGCTCGTAAACACTATTCTTTATTGCTCTCTAAGGCTAGGCGAATCTCAGAGCCTCTTCGTACTGCGTAGTCTCGTTCGTGCACTAGGAAATAGTTATTATCGTTAACGCAGTGGTTAGTCTCTAGCACGTCTGAATCGTGCACTCTGAAGTATGGTACAGCGTTAAACTCTAAGGCGAACTTAGGAAAATCTTCGAAGACTATTACACGAGTGTCTTCTAAGGTGCTCAGTGAGAATCATTAGAGCGTTAGTTTTTCCTATGCCTTTATTCGCAATTAAGAGAAGGTCTCCGTACGTTAGCAAATCGTCTGTGAGAATTTTTAGTTCGTTATTTTGTTGCTTCTCGCTCATTGCTCTGCTTGTGGTTGAATGGCTTGATCTATCCATTTGATTTCCCTCATTGAACCAATAGGTTCTATAAATGCCGTTTCTAATAAAGCTATTTTAAGCTCTGTTCAACAAGAAGACGCTCAAAACGAGCCTCTTTTTCTTAAGGTTCTGTATCGCACATAGGCGAGTGTTTTGAGCCTAAAATTTCGGAAGGCTTTTCAACGGATAAGAGGGTCAGCGTCTGAGTGGTTCAATGAGGGTTTCAGAATGGATTAGATTCTAAAACTCTCGCTCAGACGCTAACCGTATATGACATTAGAGCCTAGAGCGTCTTTAAAGCGTTATGCACCATGTGTTCAGCAGTGAAACAAGAAAATTCCAGGCTCTGAAAAAAGTCGAAGTTTCTAAAGTGGTAGGAGAGTATGTTACTCCATTTCCTCTCGTTTCTCTATCCCTGTTTTTCTTCCATACAATATGTTATGCAGAATATAATGGCAATTTGCACATAGAACATACGTTTTCCCTTTTTCAAGCCATTCTATCTCTTTATTTTTGGTAGGTTTGACGATAAATCTTTGATGGTGATTCATCAACGCAATAGGGTTTATATTGTATCCACAAAACTCACATTGTTTCTTTTCTTCTTCAGTCATGTCTTTACCCTTCACGATTCTTAATTAGCTATCTTGGTTCGGCTATAAGACTGCCGCAGTCAAGTTTCTGAAGCGACGGAATAACAAGGCTCTATCTGTTGATTCCTTTTTTCGGTTTCTTGTCTGTTTTTCTCCAATAATAACTCCGCATCTCTTCATCATAAATGTCCAAAATTATTTTTTCTTTCAGAATGTATTCCCATACGTGTCCACATTCAAGACAGAAATATACATCAATGTCTTTCTCTTCGCTCGCCAACAGTGGTTTCACTGTAGCATGGCAATTGATACAAGTGCGATAATCTGCCACAAGTTTGTCTTCATTACTTCTCTTTGTGATTCTCATATTACCTCTTCTCAGTTCTAAATTAGTTCTTCTAGTTCTGCTATAAGTTTTCCGCATTGCCACCAACACATAAGTTTGGTCCGAGTCTATGCTGGCTTGGAAACGCCAAATGGATGTTGAAGGGCATGACGAAAGCGATTACGCACGCAACATGTACATAACGTCTGCTAGGTACGGCTTAGGTGTAGTAAACGCTAACGCTATTCGCCTACTCAATAACTGTTAGGCATAAAGGCGAATACGTTCTACACTCTCTTTTTCTCTATTCCAACACAAACTGTTAACCTAACTTCTCTCTTCTACCATGAGTTAATGCAATACCTAATGTTGCTTAGCGCCCGCTATGACACGAAAAGCCAGAAATACGTGATAGCTGAACATATACATTGGGTTGAAACCATGGGCAAGTGCTGGGGTTGTGGAGCAGAAGACGTTCCTTTGGACCTAGTACGCTCTCAAGATGGATGGTATTGTGGGGTATGCAGGGCTAGGATTAAAGCAGAGCATGCCAAGCAGGAATACTATGAAGAGCAGAAACGAAAATTAGAAGAACGCTAAGCAGTAGGTCCTAGCCGTGTTAATATCGTAAGCGTCTCTCTCTGGTTGTTTTGTTGCTAGCCACTTGTGGAATTCCTCTATAAGTTGCTCGTATCTCTGTGCTCTCTGTTTTGCGCTAACTAGGTCTTCGTTAGGTCTAGGTGTTACGTCTTCTTTTCGCTCTGCTAGAATCGTCTCCATGTCTTTCTTATACCACTCACAAAAAAGCGTTAAGCCACGTCTGTAATTTCGCATAGTCGAAATCCCAACAGAACTAAGGAATTTCTCCACTATTTCACCGCTCATTCTTCTCTCACTCTCCTTTTTAGTTCTGTTGTTACTTCAATGTTGTTCCGTTCTACAAAAGAAGAAGGCGCCATACCCCTTATGCCTTCTTTTTACCATGTTGTGGGCGCGTTGCATGGCTGAGGGCAATGTGGTCGTCGTCGTCAGTCTGTTCCTAGTGACATCCTCATCTAGAACGTTGGCGAGCTGCGGACTGAAAATTCGGAAGAAAGAGAGCATCGCTTATGGTCTTCTTTGTTTGCATAAAACATAACTATGCATGCTGTTACCATTATTGTTGCTATGTGTCCATCATCAACTGGGATTGCAAAGCGTTCCAAGGCTGTGCCTAAGGCTGAGCTCCTTGATGTGCAAGGGGTTAGGAAGGATTTTCCAATTCTGAAATCTGGCGTAATCTATCTGGACAGCACAGCAAGCAGTCTTACTCCTGAACCTGTTTTGGCAAAAATCCTTGAGTTTTACCGTGAGTATCGGGCAAATGTGGAGCGTGGCGTTCACCGTTTATCAGTGAAGGCTAGTGAGGAGTGTGAGCAAGCGAGGAAGAAAGTTGCTGATTTCATCAACGCTAAGTCCACTTCAGAAATTATCTGGACTCGCAACACTACTGAAGGCATTAACCTAGTTGCCAGCGGGTTGAAGTGGAAGAAAGGCGACAAAATTGTGACGACAGTGTTGGAGCATCATTCCAACTTTATTGTGTGGCTTCGTGTCAGAGACAGAAGCGGCGTAACAATCGAGTTAGTGACGCCTCGCAAGCCTGTTGTGAAAGGCATTTTGGATCTGGCTGACTTTGAGAAACTGGTTAATGACAACACGAAACTGGTTGCGGTTGCACACGTGTCGAATGTGTTGGGCGTGGTTCTTCCAATCAGAGAGATCGCGGAGATTGCCCATGAACATGGCGCTTACGTGCTGGTTGATGCAGCACAGTCTGTGCCTCACATGAAGGTTGATGTGCAGAAGCTGGATGTCGATTTCCTAGCGTTTAGTGGACATAAAATGTGTGGACCAACAGGCTCTGGCGCTATTTACATGAAACAAGAGTTGACTGAGAAAGTGGAGCCGCTGATCATTGGTGGCGGCTCAATAAGGGAAGTCGGCACTGATTACTATAAGCTTGATGCGAGTCCCAGACGTTTTGAAGGTGGCACGATCGACATAGCTGCTGTGATTGGTTTAGGCGCTGCAGTCGATTACCTGTCTAAGATAGGGGTGGACAAGATTGAGGCGCATGAAAAGCTGCTTGTCCGCTGCATGTACGACGGTCTGACAGCGTTGCGCAATGTTGAGGTCTACGGTCCTGAGCCTGATAAGCGAGTGGGGATCGTACCATTCAATGTGGGCGACTTGAACCCTCACGATGTGGCTCTGGCACTGGACGTTTCTGCAAATATTATGGTTCGCTCAGGGCACCACTGTGCGCAGCCTTTGACCAAAACTGTGTTATGCAGGCAGGGCACAGCACGAGCTTCATGCTACTTGTATAACACTCTAAATGAAATTGAAGTGTTTGTGTCTGCTGTGAAAGAAATCGCAGACACAATGACGAAGTAATTGCGCAGTCCTTACGCGGGCGACTGCGCGCGTGCTGACGACGCGAAATTCCTCGCAAGTTGTAAATTCTCACATGCTACAAGAACTGAGAAACGTGGTTCACTTGTCTAAGGCTGAGCTGATGGAGAAGATTGCCGGCGAGGTTAGAGTCTGTGTCAAGTGTCCTCTTTGGAAAGGGCGCAAGAAGGCGGTTGCTGGCGAGGGCAATATTGACGCCGCGGTTGTTTTTGTGGGTGAGGCGCCGGGGCATTGGGAAGATGTTAAGGGTTTGCCTTTTGTGGGCGCTGCTGGCAGAGTTCTTGACGGGCTTCTGAAGGGTATAAGTCTTCCACGTGAACGCGTTTTCATCACTAATGTTGTGAAATGCAGGCCGCCTGAAAATCGTGATCCAAGACAGCTAGAGATCGCCACGTGTACTTCGTTGTACCTTGATCGTCAGATTTGCCTGATTGAGCCCAGAGTCATTGTTACCTTGGGCAGGCACTCCACAACCTATGTTCTTTCCAAAGCAGGGTTTAAGGAAACTGACGGCATTTCCAAATTCCGCGGCAAAATCTACAAGGTGAAGTTTCTCAATGTGCCTCTGGTTATTGTGCCAATGTATCATCCTGCGTCTGTTTTGCATAATCCTAGATACAGGGATGAGCTGAAGAAGGATTTTCAGTTGCTTAAGAAGGAGCTTAGGAAGCGTCGCCTTGTCTGATCGTTTGTGCCTCCGATACCCCAGGGAAAATCGCGTCATCTGTTTTCAGATTTGATTTTTCTTCATCGGCAATAACAACGCTTCTGCTCGAATTAATAAGAGTTTGTCTGAAATACGCAAGCCATATAAAGTATGCTCTGATATATTCGGATATGTAAGGGCAGTTGTTGGGAAACATGGCGAAGGAATCAAAGGAGCCTGTTAAGCGCACCACGATAATTTTGGAGGATGACGAACGCAAGTATATAGATACTTTGATCCGAGAGGGCAGAGAGCCCGGCATCAAGCCCTTGATTTCAAAAATGCTCGACATATACCGCAGTATGAGCGTTTATGACTGGCGTTTTCCAGGCGAGTACTATGTGGGCGTCAGCCGCGTTGCCTTTGTTAATGTTGAATTCATCAACACGCTGCTGCAATACGTTCCTGAGAACAAATGGCGCGAGGTAGGACATAAGATGGGTGAAGCCGCACGCGTATCGATGGAAGCCACGCTTGACCTTGAAACCACGTCTAGGGAAAAATGGGACGACGTTCTCAAACGTCTGCGTGTTCAAGGCTTCGGCGACTTCTATCCAAGAGACAAGTACTTTATCGTTAAGGCTCCATTCATAAGCAATGCCGAAGTGTTATGCGGCTTCCTTGAGAAACTTCTGGGCGTCAAGCTTGAAGTCAGAACGCCCGCGGCGCCATTTGTTTTTGCGGTCTTAGAGGAGACTAAAAGCTAACATAAAATAAAAACGCGAAAAACTGTTTTCTTGCAGTAGATATGATTCAGATTTGAGATTCATACTTCTTAAATTATTCACGGGGTCATAACGTTCCCGTAGCGATGCAAAAATAGACTGGACTAGGAGAAAGAATGGCACCAGCGATTCTGCCAGAGTTCTTTATACTCCTCGGCACTGACCTCTTCCTACTGCTAAGCCTGCTAACTTGCCTACTTGACAACCGATTTCCAAAGGCTCTGCCATATGTCTTCCAAGCCGCGGCTGTAATGGGCTTCGGTCACCTACTCATCAGCAAAGAGTTCTTCGCTATCTTCGGCGAGTACATGCGATTCTGGTACAGTTTCTTCTACCTACTCATTGCATTGATCAACATCGTTGCACTCAATGTCTACTTTGCCACTTCGCTGAAAATGTGGACTATGGCCAAAGCTTGGGCTGGAACAGTGACGTTTCCATCGATCATGATCTCTGTGTTCTTTGTTTCCAACTATGGCTATGTCGCCAGCGCTGAGTTTCCATTCCTGCTGCTTCAAGTTGGACTCGTCATCTCCGCCATTGTAATAGGCATTAGTGCAGCTCTGTTCCTCAGCCCAGACCTTTTGCCAAAGCTCAGAAGAAGGAAGGAGGTGAACTAATGGAAGTGAAAAGAATATTGTCAAGCAGATCAGCGAAATTTTTTACCCTAGTACTTACATCAATGCTTATCGCGTCAGCAAGCGCCGCCGTTTACTATTCTTTGAGTATGACGTCAACGATAACTACTGCAACAAACGATGTTTACTTCATAGTCGGCGCGGACGCTACCGAGGCGGGAACTAGCATCTTCAACAACAACAAGAGTGCAACACTGGTAAGCCTTAAGGCCTACCCAAACATGACCACGAGTTACGATGATCCAATCAGAGTGAGGAACAACAACAGTGCTACGACATTCAACGTTAGGCTTAGACCTGTTTCGCTAACCGGTGACGCACAGTACTTCGCCTTCATCAACTTCACACTACAGACTTCAACATTGAGATCGCTGAATTACACGTCAAACGGAGTCAGCTGGACCAGTCCTTCGACGAGTGGTTGGGCGACAGTCAACGCAAACACTAGTTACGCAATCGTCGTTCAAACAAAAGCAAGTGCAACTGCCACATCCGGTCAAACAGCAACTATAGAAATCGCTATTGATGTCGAGCAATAACTTTCCCCTTCTTTTCTTTCTATTCTACGCTAAGGTAAGCGAGCGTCTGACGAATGATAGCTTCTGCTTTTTGTCTTTCTCAGAACGCCTTGCCTGCATATACGCATGAGTTTGCGTTAGGACATACACAAATGAAACAGCACAACTGCCTTCGAGTATCAGAATATTGCAGTTGTAGGTTCTTGCGTTCGATTCTGATTCTGAATTTCGAATTCATATGTCTTAAATCCTCTTGGCATAAGCTCAGTCTAGGAAATCAAGGAGGCTATGACGACGAAGAGTAAGAATGCGCAGTCTCTGAAAAGATCCGTATTTATTACGCTGGTTTTGGCTTCAGCGCTCATCGCCGCTGCTGTTGCTGCAGTCTACTATTCGCTGAGCATGCAACCCGATGTGACCATTACGCCAGCTACGATAAGGTTTGCACAAGGGGCCGATTGGCCCACAGGCTCTACTTTTGGGGCTAACTCGACTTGGGTTCGCTTAGCTCTTAAAGCCTATCCGAACGCAACCTTGGTGTATGACAAGCCGCTGAACATAAGCAACACTGATGGATCCAACTCGCACCAGTTCAGACTGAGGCACGTGTCAATAACTCCCCCGGACGCAAATCAGCAAGTGAGCAATTTCACGTTCATTCGCTTTGTCGTGAAGAACACTGCTGGAGTCTCGCAAGCTTCGTTCAACTACACGACGTCCGGTGACACTTGGACTACGCCCTCAACAACATCGTATCTGACGTTGCCAGCGAATACACAGTGGGTAATCTATGTTGAAACAAAAGCTGCAGCTTATGCTAACGGCAACATAGTGGCTAATATACAAATCGCCGTAGACGTGCAAGAGTAGTTTCCCTCTTGCTTTTCAATTCGCTGCAGTTTAGAGGGCGCCGGCGTGTGGTTGCATAAGTCAAACCGTTTGGACGAACTAGGGAAAGTCCTTTGTTCCTTTTTGTTGGTCGCTGATGTATTTGTTTTGTTAGTTTTCACGGGAATCGCATACGGGGCAAAGGTTTACGCTCCATATTCTGAGGCTGGAACAAATGTTACTTCGCCGCCCGTTTCTCTGCAGACCGGCACTGCTGGCAGCAACACGATTTACGTCAACAACACAAGCGCCAAAGTCAGCGCTGTGTCGCCCAGAAACTGGTTAAACGGCTGGGAAAAACGTGTCAAAATCGCAATTGACAACAATGATGTCGATGCCGATTTGTCTAACTTCCCAGTTTTGATTTATCTGAGCAATTCCTCTTCGGGCCGCAATAATGAGGATATTTCCTTTGTGTTTGATGAACTGCAAAGTAACGCTAACCGAGGGAAGATTGCTGCTACAACAAGTGACGGAATAACTCAGATTAACGTGGAAATTGAAAGATGGAACGCTACAAGAGAGCAAGCGTGGTTGTGGGTTAAGGTTCCAAGCATTAGCAGTGTTGTAGATACGTATCTTTACCTGTATTACGATAAGAATCAGCCTGACAACACTGGTTATGTTGGCGATACAGGTTCAAATGCCGCGAAAAACGTTTGGGACTCTAACTTCAAAGGAGTGTGGCATCTGAGCGAGACAATTGGTGGATCTGGTTCGATAAAGGATTCAACATCAAACAATAATAACGGAACCACCTATGGAACCCCAACTCTTGGAGCCACTGGGCAGATAGATAACGCCATAAATTTTGATGGCGTTGATGACTACATTAGCATTCCAAACTCTGCAAGCCTGCAGTTAACTAGCTCTTTAACTATTGAAGCTTGGATTAAACTAGACTCCTTTGGGTCTGGTTCAGAAGTAGACGCTATACTACGAAAAGGGGAAGCGAATCCAAACGATTATCAGCTTGCAGGCGAGAATCAACAGCTCGCATTAATGATAGAAGAAAACGACGATCAAGGTCTTAACAGCATTAGCAGTTTGTCAGCAAACATATGGTATTTCGTGACTGGAACATGGGATGGGTCAACAAGAAAAGTCTATCTGAATGGTTCTGAAAATGGTTCCGGCTCCAAGACTGGAAGCATCACTCCAGATACGCGAGCGGTATACATCGGAGGAAGATCAGGCGCAGATTTGTCAGATGGTATTATTGATGAGGTACGTGCCTCCAACACCACTAGAAGCGCTGCTTGGATCAGAGCTGGCTACGAAAGTGAACGAGATAATCTGCTTGATTTCGGATCTGAGGAACTGCGAAGCTACTATCCAGCAAACTACAACATACTCACGGGAAATTGGGTTTCAGGTACTGTCCCTGCAAGTGTGCAAACAGTAGACTCCAACTACTTTATCGTTAGAAGCGCAAGCTCAGCAAACTCAACAGCAGTATACAACCCTTCGGGGTACAACCTGATTGGAAGTACCGCTCTTGTTTCAGGAGCAGTTGGAAACTTAAGTTCTAATAATGGCGTTTACATGACTTTTCGGAGCTATGCCAGCGCAACTTCGGGTCAAACACTCTATGCTCATCAGGAGACGACGACGATTGGTGGTTCAAGCTATTATTTTCAGAGACTCACGAGTGCCGACGCTGCGGGAACAACACTTTCAGCCAGCGCTGCAACCACAGGAAGGAAGTTGATGGGCAGATTTGTCCATCAGCTAACAGGCGTTTCCTCCATACCTGCAAGCACTTGGACAATTAATTACCGAGTCTACCGAGATTCAGGAAGCGTGACGGCGCATGGCGACGTAGACATCTTAGTGCGAATGTCAAATGGCACGGTGAGGACAGCCATAGCCACGAATGTAGCAAACTCAAGCAGTCTAGGCACCTCTTGGTCTACGCTTTCAGCAACCTACTCTTGGACAGCTTATACAGTTGTTTCCCAAACCGATTATTTAGAAATTGACTATTACGTTGAAGTCACTGGCTCACAGAGTGGCAGGTCTGTTTATCTCAGAATAGACGACAATACGTTAGCCACAACTGATCAAACAAGAGCCCTCAACATTATTCTGCCAAGCGAGTTCACGTCTGAAGTTGAATTCACCGGTTCAAGTAACACAGAAGTATGGTCTCAACTTGTCAGAACAGTTGATTCAGCCTGGACCACAGGATCAGTGTCAGCCACAATTCAATTATACAACTACACTTTGGGTGCATATCCAACATCGGGCAACGGATATGAAAGCTACACGTCAAGCGCCACAGCCAACACAGACGAAACAAAAAACCAAACCATAACAACAAACCCAACCCAATTCCGAGATGCTTCGGGAAACTGGAGAATAAAAGTCAAAGGCGTGAAGACCACAACTACTCAGTTTGATTTTAATGCGGATTGGGTTGAGTTCAAGTCTTTACAGTCTACCGAATTCACGGCTTCAACCGAGTTCTTGTTCTCATCTACGACGACAAATACACCGACACAGCTCAACTTTACCGTCGTGAGCGAATACGACATTGCAAGCGTTTCAGTGACAATTCAAGTTTGGAACTACTCGTCCTCAGCCTACGTGACAAGCGGTCAAGGCTACCTAACCTATTCGTCCAGCGGCACAGACGAAACTAAATTACTCAGCATAAGCATAAGTCCCCAGTTCTACACATCAAACGGAAATGCAAGAATTCGAGTCACAGGAGTTTTGGTAACCCCCACGCAGTACCAGCAGAAGGCAAATCAGGTTAAACTCGCTTACAGTTACGCTTCTTCCTCAAACTACAACTACGTCCTAAAAGCCATCAACCAGGTCTCCGACACATGGAAGATTCGACTCAGAGGATACTCGCAATCAAACATCGCTCGCCTAAACAACTGCACAATATACTTCCGCAACTCAACCGATGGCACCTCACGACAAATCTACATCCAAAACGGAGCCTACGTAAACCAAACAGGACCATGGTACGACCTGCCAGCCTCACCAGCCGAAAGATATATAGTTGTCACACTTGATGCAAGCAACTCACAAGTTTCATACGTTGACGTCTATCTGGAAATTCTCGTTCCAGACAAAACAACGTACGCCCAGTATATTCTGACCTTTGAATTTACGTAACTGCGATTTCCTTCGTTCTATCTAGACTCCATACATGTACTCATTATGTAGAGTTCATCAAGTCTATATCTAGGCAAATCCGAAATCTTCTAAAGGGAAACATATGCTTTCCTTCGAATTCTCTGTCTTCGACTTAGTACTCTCATTAGGCGTAATCGTCCTCATAGTTCTCTTTGCTACCACGCTGTGGAAGCTCAACCCATCAGGCGAAAACAAACAGCCACAGGACGAGGAGGCTTATAATGATGAACAGGAATTTCCCAGGCTTCCACATGAGCAAAATCCAGCAAATCCGCAGCAAAATGCTCCGCCAAGCCGCGTTGATTCTTGGCAGAGTGGTGGAAAGCCAATTTCTTACAAAACTCAAGAGCCACCCAGACTTGTGGTCGGCGCAACGACCGAGGGCACTTCCCAGACAAGCATGGAGCAGCCGACTAGGTCAAATGAGTATGTGGGGTCGACTAGATCGACAAAGGCGACAACTTCGCCTAAACCGGTTCCCAAGAACTCTAACGGAAAGGACTGCTTCCACTTTTTCGGCTACTTAGGCGGGCTGCCTAAGAATACGCCCATTCCTGGAGAATGCTTTGGCTGTGAAAAAATAGTTGATTGCCTAATCACGAAAAAGAAACAGTGAGGAGACTTGAGCTCATGTCGCTGAAAGTTGAAGACGTGATGGTAACAAACCTCATAACGATTGAAGTCGGAGCAACTGCGAGGAAAGCAGCTGAACTTATGAATCACCACGATATCGGATGCCTAATCGTAATCAGCTCTGACCGACCTGTTGGCATTGTGACCGAACGCGACATGTTGAAAAGAGTAGTGCTTCAACTGCGCGATCCCAGAAGAACGCGTGTCAGCTACATAATGTCCAAGCCGCTGATAACAACCTCGCCTCAAACTGACCTTCGAGACGCCATCAACCTTATGAATGAAAGACGAATCAAAAAACTGCCTGTAGTCGAAGGAGAACAACTGCTTGGACTCTTGTCGATTACCGATATTGTCCGTTCACTTGCTTACTTCGAGCATGTCGTTGGGTCTCTTTGCGCCCGGTGTCAATTTGGAAAGCAACAAGTCGATGTTCCAGTTCCAGCGCAGTGACGCCTTTGGCAGTTTTAGCTCTAATCATTATTCGTTCTTCATACTTGTTAAATATCATCATGACTAGAGCATTTGGGCAGTAGAGGTGGAATTAAATTGAACAAAATGTTGAAAGCTAAGAAAGGGATTTCACCTATCCTAGCAACGCTTCTATTGATAGTAATAGCAGTGGCCGCCGTAATAGTGACTTACGCTTGGGTCATGACGTTCACGACAACCCAAACCCAGCAAGCAGGCGCAATCCTAACAGAGGCCAACACAAGGTTCTACAACATTTCAAGCACAAAATACATTGGAGTCACCTTGCTGAACTCGGGAACAGCTGACGCCAAAATCACTCAAGTCTATTTGGGCACTTCATCTGCGAATCTTGTTGATTTAACAAGCAGCGTTACCTTCACTCCTAGCACAAACATTGTCAAAGCCAACGGTGGATCAATCAACGCCACTTGGACATATGCTTGGAGCTCTGGACAAAGATACTACTTCAAGTTCGTAACTGAAGCAGGACAGCAAGTTCCTTTCGACAGAGTTGCACCATAGCAATCCCAAGCCCCACACTATTTTGAGCATCTTCGCTTTCTGTTTAACTCTTAAATGCCAAGTTCTCATAATCTTGCGTGAGCCACTGTTGAGTGTGCATCACGTTTGAATGAAATCCTAGAGGCCGCACGAGTTATCCTAAGTCTGTCATTCTTGCTATACGCCTCTTGGAGCGACTGGAAACAACGAGAAGTAAGCAACAAAGTCTGGATACTGTTCGCACCCCTAGCTTTTCTGCTAACGATTATTCAGTTCGTGTTCTACTCCCAGCGGTTGCTGTTCAGTTACGCCCTCTCATTTGTCATAACCTCTGCGATGTCCGTAGCGCTGTTTTACGCTGGTGCCTTCGGTGGGGCAGACGCCAAAGCATTGATGTGCCTAGCCTTGGCGTTGCCATCCCCCATTTACCTGATGCCTAGCGTTAGATTGTTCCTTCCTGTCTTTCCGTTTACGGTTTTCAGCAATGCCGTGTTGCTGGCTGCGTTCACCGCGGTCTACGCTCTCGTCCGTAACTCGTTGTGGAGGCTTAGAAACAACGCCAAGCTTTTTGCAGGATTGGAAAACGAATCACTATGGCGCAAGCTAACAGCCCTGCTAACGGGCTACAAAGTCGAACCAACTCAACTGGAAAGAAATCCCCACATTTACCCCTTAGAGGACATAACAGCCGAAAAAAACGGCGAAAACAAACGAATGCTGCTAACATTTCCCAAAGACGAGACTCGAGAAGCAATCGTGGCTAGGATATTGTCGGCTGGACGTGAAGGTAAGATTCGGAACCACATCTGGGTCACGCCCGGTCTGCCTTTGCTGATTTTCATCACGGCGGGTCTTATAATTGCCCTTCTACTTGGCGACTTGATCTGGATACTTCTACGGTTTCTATTGACTCCGCGCTAAACCAGTTTCTGACAGAAGACGACAACAATTCTATAAGCGTAAATCTGAATAAAGCTACGGTTCGGGGTGGAACTCGTTCATGGAGTTGTTGGAAGCCATCAAAACTAGGAGAAGTGTAAGAGAATTTACTGGTCAACGCATCCCAGACGAACACATTGAAATGATTCTGGATGCAGCACGCTATGCGCCTTCGCCAGAAAACCTGCAGATGTGGCGTTACGTCGTCATTCGAGAAGACCAAGAAATGAAGAACTTGATCGCTGAAGTTTCAATGGAAACGGCGCGTGAAGTCTTCGGCGCCCAACCCTACGAGTTGACAGCGGGAAGACTCTGGTATTTACCCGATCACGCAAGACCAACTGAATTCGCAAACATAAGAGACGGTAGCCTTTTCGCGTATCCAAAATACTCCGACACGGTGGTCATCGGCTTTGGCTCAGAATTCTTCCACGATGCTCATCTGCCATATGCAATGGAGCTGTTCGGCTCAGTTGTCGTAGCCATGGGTATGCTTCAAATGTGGCTAACGGCGCACTCTTTAGGCTACGGCTGCGGCTGGATGGCGCTCGCCATATCCGATTACAGACACAAAGAACTGCTATGCGACAAACTCGGAGTGCCCAGAACTTGGGAGCCTATAGGGGTCCTCTGTATAGGCGTGCCAAAGGAGAAACGCATGTTAGGACCGTCGCGTTTTCCAATGGAAGGCGTCATGTACAATGAACGTTGGGGCAACCCGTATCGCCGCTTAGCCTTCAGCAAGGAGCAGGAAAAGAAATGAACATAGAGTTAACATCTGAAGCTAAAGAAAAAATGCGGGAGATAGCCAAAGACTGCAACTTACCTGTTGAACGGGCATGCGAAATCATACTGTCCCAGTTTGCCACTGTAACTGGCGGACGAGTTTACACGGGCAGGTGGCGTGAAGGAAACGGTCTATACTTTGTTGTTCAGTGGCCTTTCCTCACAGGATTAGCTAAAGCCACAGGCGAAGAACTCGTTAAGATGACAGAGGTGAAATAAAGGTGAGCGCAGCGCCAAAGTACCGAAAGCAACCGTCTGGCGAATGGCTTGGCTTCCCCGACCTAAAACTCGAAGACATCGAACACGAATCCTTCAAGTTCACAAAATACGTTTCCCAAGCGCTAGTGGACAACAGAAAAGGAAGAGTCAACCTCATAATGGAACAAGACTTCTACAATCGCTTCCTGCAAGCAATCAGGAGAAAATTCGGAAACATATCACACATCAATGTGGACAAAGCAGCCTTAGAAGCGATCAAAGCCTGGGTTGAAGGAGTGGAAGCAACATGAGCATGGCGGCAAAAAAGCTCTTTGACGCCGTCGCCATGAAGGCCAACAGAAGCAATGATGGACAGAGAATCATGAAAGACTGGGTAGACCATTACCACGGCAAAGTCATTCAGTTCGAGACAGACGCTGAAAAATTCTATTTGGTCGTCCAGAATGGAAAAATGAAGGTCTTAGACGGAGAATATCCCGCGCCCGATCTGACCTTCAAAAGCTCATCGAAAACTCTTTCAGAGGTTTTCACAGGCAGAAAACGCATCGGCGACGCCATGAAAGCATGGGAACTCGTTCTGGTCGGCGCTGGACATGAAGGCTTCGCTTTAGGAAGGCTTGTAACCACAGTAATGCTTGAAGTCTAGAAAATCGCAAGAGCTCAGCAATTCTGGTGTGGCTTGGGTTCAGATACCATGAGCCACACTAGAGCCACACCGATGAAACTGATAACGCCGCAAGCGATGAAAGGAGTTACCGGAGAGTAGAATTCATAGAGAAAGCCTGCAATGAAGGAACCTACAACTAGACCGAGATTCTGAAAACTGTTAAAGACCCCCATGCCTTTTGCCCTCATCGACGAAGGCACAACAGTTGAGAACATTGCGGTTATCGGCGGGCTTGTTGCTCCACGTCCGAAACCTCTTAACATCATGACCAAAAGCAAAGGCCAGAAGCTCCCCGAAAATATGACGAGAAACGCGGAAGCCCCATCGAAGACTTTTCCCATCATAAGCATCGGCTTTCTTCCCGTGTTATCCGCAATCACTCCCATGGGCAAGGTCGCCAGCAAAGTCACGATGCTCATAACTGTGAAGAGCATTCCAACACCGATTTCTGAAATGCCCAACACTTCATTAGCGTACACGGATAGCACAGGCTGAATAAGCGAATTGGAAAAAGCGATTATGAACCGTGCAACGCAAAGGCCACAGAAGATGCGAGGATAAGGTGTCAACTGCCTTATTCCCTGAAGTCTCCCTCGCACATTGGTGCTGGAAGTTAACACTGTTGAAGCATTCTTTCGTGCATGAAACGCGTCATGATTATCGTTTATTGTTGGGATGGTTTCGCGAACTGTGAAAACCATGAGGATTGTTGTCATGAAGGCTAAGCCGCCGCACACGAAGAACGGCACGCTAATTGAGAATAAGCCTGCCAATATGCCTCCTAATGCTGGACCCACTATCATGCCGAGAAACCACATGGTTTCGTAAAGTCCCAGCGCCTTGGCTCTGTCATTCGGCTGCACAATGTCAACAACCATGGTGCTAATAACGGGCCAGACCACCCCGGAAGCCAAGCCTTGAATAGCCCTCAGCAGAATTAGTTGGTTAACGTCTTGAGAAAAGCCGTACAACGCCATTACAACGGAGTACATGAGCAATCCAAATACTATCGGTTTTTTCCTGCCAGCTTTATCGGCAACCCATCCTCCAGGCAAAGTAGCCACTGCCCTGGTCAATGCAAAAGACGCAGTTAACATGCCCAACTGCAACCCCGTTGCTCCAAAATCCCTCGCGTATAAGGGCAAAAGAGGCATCACTAATCCGAAGCCTAGCATGCTCACAAACACCGCGAAGCAGAGCGGAAATAACTGCGAATATTTCAACAGCGCGCCTAAATCAGTCTTGAAAGCGTGGAGCACTATGTCACCGGTGGTTAAACACTTTTGAGAAGCATGTGCTTAAGCGTCACGACAAAAAAACCTTTACCCATTAGAGATGGAGGAACAGCGTATCGCTCAAATCCCGTCGAACTGTGGATAAATATCAATGAAGTCTAGGTAGATGCAACTATTTTCTCTATGGCAACTGAGGGATTGATCACAGATCCAAAGGTTCTTGAATCATTTCCTATAGCCACTATAGAATTCAAGGCTTGGTAAAGGTTTCCCGCCACACTGCATGCCTTGAGCGGATATGCAACCGCGCCGTTCTCTATCTTGAAGGCGTTGTCCGCGGTCACTGAGAAATCGCCAGTAACAACGTTTGAGTGTCCCGCGCCAATCAACGAACCTTTCACCAGCACTCCATTCTTGACTTCACCTATCAATGCTTCTAGGCTGCGTGCTCCAGGCTCTAGTATCATGTTCGAAGGCCTGATCATAGGCTGGTTTGAGTAAGCAGCCACGGGGTCTCTACGCCTGCTTGAATTGCCTGTGCTTTCTCGAGACTCCCGCCTTGCAGAGTAGTTATCATACAGAAAGCTAGTTAACACGCCTTTCTCGATTATTGGAGTCTTTTGTCTGGGAACGCCTTCGTCGTCCATTTTGGCTGTTCCAATGCCTTCGGGCAGTGTTCCATCATCAAGAATTGACACCTTCTCTTCTGCAACCTTTTGGCTCAGTTTATCTTTGAGCACTGAGCGGTTTTCCTGTACATTGTAGCCTGAAATACCGGCGGTGAATATCACAGCGAAGAGCTGAGCCCAACTTTCATTTTCAAAAACAACCGGACCCACATGCTTCTCTGGCAGTGTTCTTTTGCCAAAACATTCAACGGTTCTCTTTGAAGCGCTAACAGCAATTGGTGTCACATTCTCAGTTAGAGTTCTTGAGATAAGAAAGTCGCCGCTAGACACTTCTTCGCCTTTGGACTTCGCCTTTGTTCCAACGTAAGCTGAGAACGCTGTTCCCTTGTCAAACACTTCAATGCCTTTCGTGTTGACTATGCCCCACGTTAACGAGTCAGCTGTAATCATCGACATTGCCTGCATGATTCTTTTATCATAGTCACCAGCCGCCGTGCAGCAGTTAGCGCTCATTTCCAGAATTCGGTCAGCGCTCAAGTCCGCGATCTTGTTGTCGAAGATTCCTCCTTTCTCGTTTGGTGTTTTCGGGTCAGGCAGCGAAATCCAATTAGGGTCAGGCGGTCGGATTTTGGCTATTTTAACGGCTTCTTCCACTGCCTCCAGCACTTTGGTTTCCTCAAGGCTTGACACGCTGGAGAATCCGATCGCCTTATTTATTACGGCTCTTACGCCCACGCCCGCTTTGGTTCCACTACTGACTATTGGAATGCCTTTCTTCTTGATCCATGGCTCAGCAATCCGTGCAAAAGTGCCCTTTAAGCCCTTGATGGCTTTGCTTCTCGAAGCGAAAATGCCTCCGACGAACTTCACAGATGTGTGATTCTCAATGTAAAGGAAGATTTCGGCTTCGAGGGCGCCAAGTTTCTGAGCGTGATTCATTGCTTTGTTTCCAACTGACTTCAGTTGCTCTTCCATCTCACCGTGCACCTCCAAACTGAACGTTCTTTATCCGCATATGCGGTCCACCTGTGCCCACGAATGCGCGCTGTTCGATCTTTCCGCAACCTCCAAAAGGAGTGCTGTGCAGTTCAAGATCGTTACAGACAGCTTCCACATTCTTAAGGAGCTCAAGAATGTTCCCTGTTAACGCCACATCTCGTAGCGGATACTTTTTCTCTCCGTTTTCTACCCAGTAGCCTCTTATCGCTTTGAATAGAAACGTGCCAGTTTCCTGAACTTGTCCGCCTGCAGTGTCAATCGCGTAAATTCCCTGTTTCAGCTCGCTTAAGGCTTCCTCGGGTTTGCGGTCGCCTGAAGCAAAATAGGTGTTTCTCATCCTAACAATTGGTTCAAAGGAGTAATCTTGGCTTCGAGCGTTTCCCGTGGGCTCCATTTTCAAAACTCTCGCGGTGAGCCTGTTCTGGAGAAAATGGGTTAATACTCCGTTCTTTAGAATCTCGACGCGTGAGCACGGGACTCCTTCGTCGTCAAAATGCACACTGTAACCTCCATTTTGTGGAAGACCTTCATCAACAATTGACACGATGTCTGTTCCCAGTTTTTGACCGATTCTTCCTGTTAGCGGTGAACCGCCCACAACCACGAAATCTGCCTCCGACAAGTGTCCAAAAGATTCGTGAGCAAGCACTCCGGCAAGTGATTGATCAATCACTGCGTCGAATTTTCCCGCGGGCGCCGGCTTCGCCTTCAGTTTCTCAAGCGCCCACTTTGCAGCGTTTTCAGCCATTTTTTCTGGTGTGTGCTTTTCTTCCTCGAATGCCGTCAACCCGGCTGTTCCTCCGTGAGCGTCTCGAGCGTCAACTATAAGCTCGCCTTTCTTAGCCACACATGAGACCGTCAAGCCTACTAGAAGGGGCTCGTATGCAACGCTTGTTCCTTCGCTGTTTGCATAGAATATGGTACCATAATATTCTCCGAAAAGACTTCGAACGTTGGCTATCTGCTTACCTGCTTCCATAGCGGTTTGACATTGCCGAAAGCACAGGTCCTTCTTCTCGTCAAGCGAAACATCCTTTGGATGCTTAGCCACGTTTGTTGACCGTTTTTCTTGGACTGCTTTAACTTCTGCGAGTTTCATTTTCATAAGCGTCTTCTTGGAGGAAGCGTTGGCGATTTTCACGGCTGTTTCAGCTGCATGAAAAACATTTTCTTCGTTCAACATGTTTGAGAATGAGAACCCGTTTGCTTTTCCACAGAAGGCTCTGATCCCAATGCCTATGTTGCGGACTTGCGACACTGTCCGCGTCTCTTTGTTCACAGCTTCAATGTTTCGCGTTGTCGTGTCTTCGCCTTTGGCTTCAGCGAAGTCTGCTCCATTCGTCAGCGCATGCTTAATGGTTTTGCCCATCAAGTCTTCGATATGTGAATTCATGCCCCTCAATCCCGTGTGAAGTTACAGACGCTAGGCATTTAAATTTGCCGAAATCCCAATCAAAGAATCGAGTAATAATGTTTTAAGCATAAAAAGGGAAACTAGGCTTCATCTCTCTGGCATCTCTGACTATTGGAGGACCAAGAAACTTGGAAATTAAGAAAGTGGCCGTCATCGGCGCCGGCGCAATGGGGTCAGGCATAGCGTACATCTGTGCGATGAAAGGCTGCGAAGTAGCGATAACCGAAGTAAACGAAGAACTATTGAGACGAGGCGTAACCCGAATTCGACAGATGATAGTGGACGGAGTGAGCCGTGGAAAACTCATGCCCAAAGAAGCTGAAGCGGTAATGAGCAAAGTCAAAGGCACAACAAATATGGCAGATGCCGCCCGAGACGTCGACATTGTCATCGAAGCAGTCAATGAAGACATGAACGTTAAGAAAGAGGTTTTCAAGAAGCTTGATGAAAACTGCCCTGCGCACACTGTTTTAGCCTCTAACACTTCCGCGTTAAGCATAACTGAAATGGCAAAGACCACAGAGCGTCCAGACAAAGTCATTGGTCTGCACTTCTTTAACCCACCCTACGCTATGAAACTGGTTGAAGTTGTCATAGCTGAACAAACTAGCGAGGAAACTAGATTAGCCGCTGACGGTTTCATACGTGGATTGGGCAAAGAAACAGTGACTGTCATGGACTCGCCTGGGTTCATTGTTAATCGTCTGGTTCTGCCCATGCTAAATGAGGCAGTGCAGCTGGTGTTTGAGGAGAAGAAGACTACCATGGAAGACGTGGATAAGGCTGTGACTCTGGGCATGAATTTTCCAGCTGGCCCTTTCCGACTTGCTGACTTTGTCGGGTTGGATGTGGCATTAGCAGTGCTGGAGCATCTGTACGAAGCGTTTGGAGAAAAATTCAAGCCCTGCCCAATCCTAGTTGAAAAAGTGAAGAATGGACACCTGGGAATTAAAACTAGAAAAGGATTCTACGAATACTAAACCCGTAACAAACGCATTACGTAGGCTACGCCTGCAATTATTGACGAATGATATGAGGCGACGACTGGAAGCCTTACAAGCCAATCAGAGCCTGACACACCAGTCAAAGCGAAGCAACACGCAGTCAAAACACAAAACAGAACAAGCGCAACTCTCTGTCTTAACGGAACATTCTGGTAGAAGAAGGCGCTAAGCGATTGTTTCCTTCTTCTTTTGAAATTTCTCTTCCCGCAGAACTCGGCTACATGCCATAATCACGCATAACTATGTTGAACCGCACCACAAACCATGCAGAACCACACCACAAAACACCAGCCAACAGACGCTGAAACGTCAATCCAACGGCAAACAGCACCCAAACCACAAACAGAAACCACTCAACCCAACCTCAAAAATTTTTTCAGCACACATACTAATAGACTCTCCACCCCTAACGTAAACATGAACGTGAATTCTAAATTCATAATTTACTTAAACAGAAACCGTCAAAGCATGCAGTCAAGCGCAATAGGAGATTCGCCTCATGCAAGCAATGGCTTTAACTCAAACACGAAGACAGCAATTGCAAACCAAGATGAGAAAAGTCTTCAAGGATGAAATGAAGAGCCTAAGCCAAGACATGCAGTCCGTGCTAGCAGACGACATCGTCACAGCTTTCCTCAACAGAATAAGCCTATTCATCAAAATAGAGGCGAAAACTGGGCGGTACACCCGCACAAAACGTATTTTGAATCCATAAATCATTTATATGCGAAAACCAAAACAAGATGGAAAGGTGGAAAAAAATCGTGCGAAGATCCAAACTCGAAATGTACATTGATATACTCAAGGTTTTGGCACGACACGGTCCACTGAAACTTACACACATAATGTACAAAGCCAACGTCAACTGCAGCGTCTTGAAAGAATACTTAGACTTCTTAATCGCCAACAATCTAGTTGAAGAAAAAACCGTGGGCAAGAAACGCATAGTCTACGCCATAACCGAACGCGGTTCAACAGTGCTCAAATACTTCAGAGAACTAAGATCCGTGCTACCAATAATCGAGGAAGCAAGGGCAGGAGCAAACGCAATCACTAACAGGCCACTGCCACCAAGCTTATATTAAGGCAGCCGGCTCGTCTTCTTCTATTTTTGAGAATCGAAGTCCCTTAGGGCAGGGTCTCCTCTTTTTTTATGACAGAATTAAACGCAGTTAAAACCTTGCTGCCTTTGTCTTCACTTGTGCGGCACATCTATAGCTATGTAAAGTATGTTGTTTCCCCTAACCAGAACGTTACCATAACTTGCGACTAACGTGTCGTTTACGTGTTCTGAAGCACCATCTAACAACAGGTTCATGTAACCGTCGCACCGCACCATTGTACCATGGTACTCAATACCGTTTTTCAGCGTGATAACCACATAAGTGTTTAAGTTCTTCGTTAGAACGTTCAAGGGCTTTTTGCTAGGTTCCATAAATGCACCGCCAACATTTCAAAGCTAACTAATCACCAAACCATCTTCATATAAAAGCCTTATGAAAATAAACTCTTACCAACAATGGCTAGCTGATCAGCGGTTGCAGACCAAGAAGAGCCTCTCAGAGTCTGGATTAAACTAGACCGGAACGGGCGGCTTCTGAACCGCTCTAGGACTGGAACCCTGCGTAAGCCATCTACAATTTTAAAGGCAAGAGCAAACTCTATTTCAAGTTGAAGGCGCGTGCAATGACTGAGTCAGAAGCTGTGTCATTTGACATTGAGACTGAGGTAACGCCATCGTACTACGAGGAGATTCTGAAATACACGTATCAGAACTACATCCAGCCTCGTCTAGAACTTTTTTCCGACGTTAGGAGAAGCATTGAAGACGGAGAGCCTGTTCTAGATTTCACTTTTTTGGATTCTGAAAACAAGTGGAGCATTAATGTCAAGATGAAGACAGGTGTCCCTGTTAAAGTCTTCATGAGACCGAGTACTGCAGGTGTCCCACAATCAGCTTTGGATCGCCTGAAGGATGACCTTATCATTGTTCTGCAATATTTCGAAGAACAAGTACGGCGTTCAACGCTCTATTTTGCGTGGGTGCAAGGTCGCGAAGTTGTGCCTGAGAAGTCGCCCTTTAGACGTGCAAGAGTACTTGAGAGAATACTCTTCGGCAACATCCTCATCTTATATGTGATGTTCTTTGCCGTAAGCATCTTCTTGGTTTTTGTGATCGGAATTTACGCGACAGCAATTTTCATCGTGGCTTCTCAGTTTGTTACGGTGATTTTTTCTGATAGACTCGTGGGTACTCTAAGCGATTGGCCGATTTCGGTTCAAAATCCTACGGTTCACCTTCTGCAATATCATCTACCAACTCAAGATAGAGAAGCTTTCATGCAGAAATACAGTCGTGAGCAGCTTCTTGCCATGAAAAAAAGGATCTACGACCAAACCATAGCGGTGGGCAAACCGATAGACTGCGCAACAGCACGAGACATTATGTCAGAATCGGGGCTATCATGTTCCTCGGAAAACATGTCAACTAAAACAATCAATGTCTTTGAGCTTGTTCGGAAAACAACCCAGAAATTCAACTTGCCCATTCCAAAGATAGCCCTCTCCAACACAATGATTCCAAATGCTGCAGCAGCAGGTCCAAGTCCAAAACGTGGCGTAATACTTCTAACAACAGGTTTGCTTGTTCAACTGGAGGAAGATGAAATCTTGGGTGTGTTGGGTCATGAACTCAGCCACCTCAATGCACGCGATCCCTTCATATTGTTCGGACTTGTAGGCGGCGAATACCTCTTGAGAATTTTTTTCCTCTGGCCTTACATCCAAGACTTCGGTTTTCTATATTTGATACTCATTCTGGGTTTTATCTATTTTTTTGCCAAGTTCTTTGAAGCTCGTGCCGACCTTGACTCTTCAACGAAAATCGGCAACCCAAAAGTCTTGGCGGCGGCATTGAGGAAGATTGGGTTTCGTAGGCTGCAGTTTGAACGTTCCCCAGGCGGTCGGATTTCGGACTGGATTTCATGGGATCCACATCCCCCAATCTATTTTCGAGTTGAACGTTTGGAAAAACTTGATGCGAATAAGCAAATCAGACACACATTCATTCAGTCTGCAAAAGACTGCATCCGAGGTTTCTTTGCTGCATTCTAAGACTAAGCGTAAAGCAGCGAAGACGCGCAACAGATAAAGGTCGTGGGCTAGAGATACAGTTGGCGCGAGCTTCAATGGAAATTAAAGGCTTTATCGATGTCAGTCTTTCGGACTGGGATGGTAAAGTATCGTCAGTCATATTTCTGCCAGAGTGCAACTTCCGATGTCCTTTCTGCTATAACAAGAGGTTGGTCCTGCAGCCTCAGACAATGTCAACAATAGCTCTGGAACGGGTTGAGAAGCATATTCAGGCAAACAAAAAGTGGATTGACGGAGTTGTCATAACAGGAGGGGAACCAACCCGACACGAGGAGCTGCCCAGTCTCTGCAACAGATTGAAAGCGATGGGCTACTGCGTCAAAGTGGATACCAATGGCACTAATCCATTTATGTTACGTGACTTGGTTGATCGCCAACTCATCAACTATGTCGCGCTAGATGTGAAGTCTCCCCTAACCGAAAAAGACTACTCTTTGGCCGCAGGTGTTAAGGCAGCTTCATTCCTTGAAAAAATCACGGAAACGATCGAGTTTTTGCTTGCAGGCAATGTTGACTACGAGTTTCGAACGACCCTAGTTCCAACGCTGGTTGAAACCGAAAGTGTGGATAGAATCTGCCAAACTATAAAGGGTTGTAGGAAATACATGCTGCAAAACTTCAAATCCGATGTCGAAACTCTAGACCCAAGGTTTCAAGCGTTACGACCGTTCTCCACAGCTCAGATGGAGTCTTTTCTTCGAGCTGCGAAGAAAGCTGTTCCAACCGCGTGTTTGCGGGGCTAGGTCACTCTTACGGTGCTGCCTTCATTTTTTCATGCATCTTCTCCAAAGTCCAGCGTATTGATGATTTGAGTTCCCTGGATCTGTCTGGGCCAATGTTTGCTATGTTAATCTCGCGGATTATGTCACCATCTTTGGTTATTTCGTAGGAAAGAATTTTCTCCGGTGGCATTTCGCCAACGCTTGCGGCCTCGCGGTCTTTTTCCTGCATCTTTGCTAGTACACGCTGGACTAGGAAGGCGGTGAAAGGCGGAGTGTCAGCGGTGAACTGCTTGTCCTTTGCAAGAACTACGCGCATGTTCTCGTCGTCTGTGTACAATTCTGCAAGTAGATCGCCTGCGACTGTTTTGATTGGTATTGCTGGTGTTTGCTCTCCGAGGGGCGGAGTAGTTGTGATTGGTTTCGGCGCAGGTGCGCTTGGTGAAACTGGTTCTCCGGCAACAGGAGCTGGAGCGATGGGTCTGATCTCTGGTTTCTTGAACCCTCTTTCAATCAGCGTCAAATTGACGAAGTCCATAAGTGTCTTGAGCTGCTCCAGTTCAGCTTGTAGCTCACTGGCTCGTTTCTCTAGCGTGGTTCGCAGTTCAGCCATTTTCCGCATTTTGTCTTCGTCTGAGTCTTTTGCTCCCACGGTCAACGCTGGTCACCAGATTCTCTTTAGTGAATGTGTTGCTTATCTGCGTTAGGTCAGACCATAGACTAACGCTGTGATAAAACGAAGTCTTGATGATAAGGTTGACATTATGTGAAAGGGCATAGGTTTGTCGGTCGGACGGATTTTCAGATTTGAGCTGTCACGATGTCTTTGGGCGTTTTGAACTTGGCGCCGAGCTTTCTCTGTAAGAAGCTCTCAAATTCGTTGAAAACCTTGCTTTTTGTTGAATTCAACCTTAAGCAAACTGGTTCACCCGAGTGCAAGCGGCTCAAATCGTAAACCGCAACCTTCTCAGCCAAGTTCCGATCCTCGGTGATCATTTTCCACAATTCCTCTGGTGGTGACTCGGAGAATAGCCAAGCCGTGTACGCAATATCGACCACGTGATAATCGATGCCTTCTCGCATGGCGCATTTGGATGTCTTTGCTATTCTCCTGAACGTGGATGGATGAATGGTTCGTGTCCAGAGGAAATTGTGATATTGGTTGTCCGAATGAATCCAATCCTCATTTTGTGAAGTCTTCCAGCCCTGCGACTCACATTCTTGCTTGAAGGATCGGATCAGATCCCAGAGCCGAGGAACTCCCAATGACTTCACCTTTGAAACAATTGTTCTAGAACAAACTTCTATTCGAAAAATTTAAGCCTATTCGACACTTTGGGCGCAATTCATTCGGTACAGTGATCGATTTTTGAAAAAATGCAGAAGAAAGGAGCCTCTTACGGAGAATTTCCGACAGGCTTAGATTTGGAGATTTTACGGAGAAGTCATCAAATCTCAACATTTTTCCGACAACAAAGGATAAATCGCGGTTCAATCCAATCAGGAGATAACGTCAGGGCTTGTCCTAATGAAGTCAAAAGGTCAAGACTTTGCCATAGACGACTTGGATAGGCAGATTCTTAGGCTTTTGCAGGGAAATGCGAAGCAGACTTATAGCGAGATTGGCAGCAAACTCAGTGTGGCGCACTCAACTGTTTACGACCGGATTCAGAAGATGAAGCAAGGCGGCTTCATAACGAAGTACGAGGCTATGGTTGACACCGAGAGAATTGGCATACCACTGATAATGGCCCATATGATCATCACCTCTGATCCAAAGGAAACTGAGAATATTGCCAAGAAAATGACTAGGTTTGATCAAGTGCTTGAAGTAGCAACTTCGTTTTCTGAGGAACTTGTGATCATCGCCAAAGTTGCTGCAAAGGATCAAGCTGAATTACATTCATTTATAGCTCGGTCCATTGCTCCTCTTCCAGGCGTGCTGAGAATCAGAACTGCGATCGTCACCAAGAAGTTCAAGGAAGAGCGGTTCAGTATCAGTTTCGAACGGAAGTTGCCAAAATCGAAGGAATAGCTTATAAGAAAAGAACGGGCAATATTTTTTCGTTCAGAAACCTAGAAGGGTTTGTACGTGATGGCTTCATCTTCTCGAGTGTTAAGGAGCGTGATGCGGGAGGAAGCCTTTTACTTCTTCACTTCCATCGGCAACTACACCGGTCAAAGCGCGGCTTCTTTGGACGAGTTTCTTCAGAAGATCAAGGATATGGATATCAAGTCCTTGGAGTTTCATCTCTTTCGCGAAGATTTTGAAAAATGGATTGCTCAGACCTTGGGCGACAGCAGACTCGCTGAAGAAATAAGGAACTTGAGAGTTCAGAAAGTCGTTGGAAACGCCCTTCGAGACCGTCTTTACTTTCTTGTTTCTAAACGGTTGAAAGAGTTGAAGGGCTCAGTAGCTCGTTAGACGCTGGGTTCCGAAGGTTGCTCTGTAACTTTCTTTAGCTGACTCTGGTACATCTTAACGATCTCATCGGTTGTAGTGGCATCCTCAGCCGATTTGTCTAGCCGGTAGCTTCCTGTGAACCGTGGAAACCGAATTGCCAGACCGCTTGCTTTTCTTATCTTGTCCATAGCCGCAGTATGAATAGGGCTGAGCGTAATCTCGGCGCCAATGACTTCAATGACGGCTTTAGGTTCAAACCAAACGTCGGCTTCAAGTGCGGAGTTGACTCTTGGGCTTTTGTGTGGCAGCCTGTGTTTCTCCAGCATTTTTGGCAGGTTGGACAAGTCTTCATCTGTGAATCCTGTGCCGCATTTGGTTACGGTTTCGAATTCGTCTTCTTCTGGGTCGTAGGCGGCTAGGAGCAGGGCGCCGTAGGTTCCGCCTCGTTTGCCTCTTCCATGGAAGGCGCCGACTACGACTAGATCGACGGCGTCTGTCATTTCGCTTTTGTAGTCGCGTTTGTATTTTATCCAGAGCCAGCCTCTAGCGCCAGCTTGGTATACGGAGTCTTGGGTCAGTGACTTGCATATTACGCCTTCGCAGCCGTTTTGGATGGCTTCCTCGAAGAATTTCTCGAGTTCGCCAGCATTGTTGGTGATTAGGTATTCGGCGGGTCGGACGCGGTCGCTTTTCTCAATTATTTTTTGTAGCACTTTGTGTCGGCGTGGGTAGGGTTCTTGTGTCAGGTCTTTTCCGTCAACGTATAACGTGTCGAAGATGTGTAGTGAGATTGGGTATTCTTGCATGACCTGTTGTATGCCGTATTTGCGACGCCGGTGCATTAGTTCTTGAAAGGGTCTCATCTCGCCTGTGTCTGGGTCGATGGCTACGATTTCGGCTTCGATTATGGCTTGTTTTGCTTTAACGTGTTTGCTAATCAGTTCAACGGCGTCCGGATACTGCTCAGTTATGTTCTCTAGCCGCCGTGAGAATAGAATAATCAAGGTGTCGTTTTTGTGTGCTTGAACACGTTCGCCGTCGTACTTGTATTCGGCTATGCATTTTCCACCTAGTTTGGCTAGGATTTCATCGGGGTCGCCTAGTCGTTCGGCGAGCATGGGTCGTATGGGCTCGCCTATGCTAACTGTGAAGTTTGTTATTCCTTCTATTCCTTTTTCAGCCACTGTTTTGGCTACTCTGCCCAAATCGCTGCTAATGTTGTAGGCGCGTTCTATTTCGGCTCGAGCATCTTTTCCGCCTCCATATGCTATCGCTAAAGCGTCTAAGACCGTCATGTCGGCTATGCCTAGGCGGAGTTCGCCTGTGACAGTGCGGATAAGGTATTTTGCTTCCTTTGGTGTGGCGTCAGTAAGTAAGGCTGCGAGCAGGTTGATCTTCATGTCCATTGAGCCTGGGCCTGTTGCTCGCGCCATTTTGTCTAGGGTGTCGTAGACTTTTTCGACTGTCAACTGTTGAGTGAAGAAGGTTTGTTGTTTTCTTTTTTCTAGGAATGTTTGGGCTGTGGCGCCGAGGTCACCGGTTTTTTTCACGTCTAGTTCGATTGTGGTTTCGCCGATGCCTGTGGCTTTCGCTATGGCACGTATAGCGAGTTTTTCCGCTACGCCTATTTCGATGCCGACGAAGTCTGGGTACAGTTTGCCCTGTGTTAGGTAGGCCACTTTGTCGATTATGTTTGGTGGCGTTTTCATGAGAAAATCAACGAGGTAATCGGTCATCTCCAACCGTTTTGTTGTTGATTCGATTTTTTTGTAGGCATCGGCCATGAATGAATATTTCATCAATGGGGCACGCTTCTCAAGCGAGTAAATCAGTGATTCTGGTTTAGTATTAAAGCTTGAATGATCAGGTCGAGGCTGGACTTTTACGCCGGTGTTTGTGTTTGACATCGCTTGGTGACACTGACACCTTGATTCATGAAGCTGCAGTGATTGGTGGATGAGAGAGTTAACACTTTTCTTGATTCTACAATCTAGTTCTCTGAGATCTGTGGTTGAGAAGGCTTTAATATTAGATTCTATTTGTTGTTTGACGGTTGAGCAACGTTGGGTCTCAGATCCTTCTTCAGTTCGGCCGCAAAAATGATGAAACTGGCCAAGAAGCCAGGCAGGGATGAGCTGTGGCTGTCGATAAAAATCTGTATTTTGGGCATTGCTGTAATAGGCGTTGTGGGCTTCATCATCAAGTTTCTTTCGGCAACGCTTCAGGTGTGGAGCAATTACTAGAGGGTTCACGCATAATGGCTGGGGAAACGCAGAAAGCGCCTACATCAGTCTTTGCCGTTCGTACAACGGCTGGACAGGAGAAAAACGTTGCAGACATGATTGCCTCAAGGGTGGAGACCACCAAACTGCCGATTAAGGCGGTGCTTGTGCCGGAAATGATGAAGGGCTACGTTTTTGTTGAAGCCCAAGGTCCGCACTTTGTGGAGCAAGTCATTGCAGGCGTTAAACATGTGCGGTCAAGAGTGCCCGGTTTGATAACATTCTCTGAGGTGGAACGCTACATAGTGAGCAAGCCTATTATTGAGGAGTTAGGCACAGACGATGTTGTAGAGATTGTTGGTGGTCCGTTCAAGGGCATGCGAGCCAAAATCACCCGGATAGACAAGACTAAGGAAGAAGTGACTCTTGAATTGCTTGAGGCAACGTTCACCTTGCCAATTACAGTTCACGCTGACTATGTGCGGTTGGTTGAGAGAGCAAAGAAAGAAGGAGAAGTGACGCAGCATTGAGCGAAACCAAGAAAGTTGTAGAGGCTCTGGTCGCAGGTGGACAGGCAACCGCTGGACCACCGCTTGGACCTGCGTTAGGACCATTAGGCGTCAATGTTCTCGCTATAGTGAACAGAATCAACGAGGTCACCAAAGATTATGCCGGCATGAAAGTGCCGGTCAAAGTCATCGTTGACCCTGAGACCAAAGAGTTCGAAGTAACCGTTGGCACACCCACTGCATCAGCATTAATCGTAAGCGAGTTGAAAGTTGAGAAGGGCTCAGGATCGCCAAAAGCCCAGAAAATAGGCAACTTAAGCATGGAACAAGTCGTGAAAATCGCAAAAATGAAACGTATTGAGCTCCTAGCGCCTAACGTGAAGAAAGCGGCAAAGGAAGTTTTGGGCACCTGCGTCAGCATGGGCGTAACGGTCGAAGGCAAGGATCCCAAGGAAGTTCAAGGAGAAATCGACGACGGAAAATACGACTCCATGCTTGCAAAAGAAGCCTAGCGCTTCTAGTTGACATAGCAAGATTTTTATGACTGGGTTCCATACGGTTTGAAGGCACGAGGCTTTCGACGATGTCATTGGACAGCAAGTCGATTCTTGAATCGGTCAGAGAAGCCAAGAGCAAGACTGAGAAAAGGAAGTTTACACAGTCAGTAGAATTGATCATTAACCTGCGGGACATCGATATGAAGAAGCCTGAGAGCAAGATTCAGGAATCCGTTGAACTGCCATATCCAGTTGGCAAGCAAAGCAAAGTGTGTGTCATAGCCTCAGGCGAATTGGCCCTGAAAGCGAAAAGAGCTGGCGCCGACCTCGTCATAGAACGAGCTGATCTAGAAGCACTGGTTGGCGACAAAAAAAGGCAAAAAACCTTGGTCAATGAATACGAGTATTTCATCTCCGAAGCGCCCTTAATGCCCACGGTTGGTCGAGTCTTAGGCGCGGTTTTAGGCCCTAAGGGACGTATGCCGACCCCTGTGCCGCCCAATGTCGATATAGTTGGCGCAATTGAAAAACAACGCAAGATTGTGCAGGTTCGTCTGCGCAGTCAACCAGTTCTACAGTGTCGCATTGGCACAGAAGATATGCCAGACGAGCATATTGCGCAGAACATTGAAGCCGTGATCAGACGGCTTGAAGGCAAATTGAAACGTGGACTAAGAAACATCAGGTCAATTGTCGTGAAAACAGCCATGGGTCCACCTGTCCGACTGAAGATCTAGGCGGAAGAGGCCATGTCCAAGCAAATTGTAGTGCAGAAGGCCGCTCAGGTCGAGGAAATCAGAAAACTGCTAACAGAGTACAAGGCTTTGGGAATAGCCAACCTGCAAAAAGTGCGAGCAGCGCAATTACAGGAAATGAAAAAGAAACTACAAGACATGGCCCACGTTCGCGTGATCAAGAACACGTTGATGAGGCGAGCAGTCGCCGAATCAAAAAGCAAGCCTGGATTGGAAAAGCTCGAGCCGATGCTAAGTGGTTCCAATATTTTTCTGTTCACCAACCTCAATCCTTTCAAACTGTCACTTCTCCTAGAGAAAGGCAGAGTTAGGACCACAGCGAAGGCTGGAGACGTAGCCGCCATAGATGTGCTTGTTCCAGCGGGCAACACAGGCCAACCGCCTGGTCCTGTGATAAGTCAGCTAGGTGCAGTTGGCTTGCCTACACGTATCGAGGCGGGCAGCGTGTGGATAAATAAAGACACCATGGTGGCTAAGAAAGGCGACCTAATCGACGCTCGCTTGGCCGGCGTGCTTTCAAAATTGGGCATCAAACCCGTTGAGGTCGGGCTCAACCTGAAGGCGGTTTACGAAGACGGATTCATAATAACTGATGAGCAGTTGCACATAGATGTCGACGGATTCAGAAAAAGCCTCATCGAAGCCGCATCACGCGCGTTGAATCTATCCTTGAACGCGGCTTATCCCACACTCGAAACCATGTCACTGTTACTGCAGACAGCCCATCGAAGAGCCTTCAACTTGGCCATAAACGCGGGTGTACTCACAAAGGAAACCATCGGCGACCTGTTAAGAAAGGCTCACGCAGAGGCATCGGCTTTGAACGCCAAACTGCCCAAGGCAGAAGAGAAACCATCATCAGAGCCGTCAACTCAGAAAGGTTGAAAAGCAAGAAGCTGTAATTGAGGGAGAGGTGAAAAACAAATGAGTATGGAATACGTCCACGCTGCCATCCTACTGCATAAGGCAGGCAAGCAAATCGATGAAGGCAGCTTAACCCAAGTACTAGCAGCAGCGGGCTTAACAGCGGATCCAGTGAGAATCAAAGCCTTGATCGCTTCGCTAGCCGAAGTCAACATAGAAGAAGCCCTGAAGCAAGCAGCAACCTTCGCACCGATTGCCGGACCAGCCACAACTGCACTAGCACAGGGAGCGGAAGCCAAACCAGCAGCCTCAGCAGAGGACAAGAAAAAGAAAGAGGAAGAAGAAAAGAAGAAAGAAGAGGCAGCAATCGAAGGCTTAGGCGCGCTCTTTGGCTAGAAGTACAAAACTTACCGTTCGCTTCTTTTTCAAAAAGTGGGCGTAGCCCTTCTCCGTCGTTTCTAACCTTGCCACATATCTAGAAGAGATATTGTACCATATGCATTAGCGTTTTAAATGAACCGTCTTAATCACGTAGCCGTGAGTCGGTAGGAGGTGAAGAGTGAATGAGTGAAGGAATGATTTCCAAAAAGACAGTTCCAATAATCGTCTTAACGTGGATTCTATCGTTGATTACGACATTAGCGTTAGTTTATGTTTCGCCCAGCATCTTTCCACCGCTGGGCACAAGTAACATAAGTGACGATGCAATTGCTTCAGAAAAAATATCGGACGGAGCAATAATAACCACTAAACTGGATGACGGTACTGTAACGTCAGCAAAAATTCTAGACGGAACTATAACCGCCACAGACATAGCCGACGGCTCTTTAATAAGCCTGAAAATCCAAGATGGAGCTATCATAACTGGCAAGATAGCGAACGGCTCGGTCACAACAGCCAAACTTGCAGACAGCGCTATAATAACCGTCAAGCTGGCAAACAGCTCCGTCACAACAGCGAAAATAGCAGATGGAAATGTAACTGCAAACGACATTGCAAATAACGCAATTGTGACAATCAAATTGGCTGACGGTGCAGTGACTTCAGCCAAGATACTTGACGG
This sequence comes from Candidatus Bathyarchaeia archaeon, assembly GCA_035283685.1. Lineage (NCBI taxonomy): Archaea > Thermoproteati > Candidatus Bathyarchaeota > Bathyarchaeia (SeqCode) > Bathyarchaeia archaeon. The sequence goes on along the minus strand of DATETJ010000012.1, from coordinate 23,668 downwards.
GACTCTAGTAACGGCAGACTTGGCTAATGGTTCAATCAGCGAGGTCAAGATAGCCAACGGTGCCGTGACCACAGTTAAGATAGCTGATTTCGCTGTTACTAACATGAAACTTGCTGCGGGGGCAATTCCATTCAATTCCACGTACAGCACTGGTTCTGATTCGACAACATCAACATCGTTTGCAGACATGCCGGACACATCTGTCGATATTACTTTGAGTAGGACGAGTCATGTGTTAATCATGTTCAGCAGCGAAGCTTGGACAACCACAGCTGGAGAGTATCTCATCGTGCAAGCTTTGGTTAATTCAACCCTAGCCTATCCAAGTGCTACTGGGGCACTTGTGGTTTTGACAAGGGTAACGTTTGACAACAATGGTTCTTTTTCCTACATCTTCTACTTGCCCGAAGTCACAGCCGGTTTCTACACAGTCAAAATGCAATGGAGATCTTGGACTGGAACTTCGGTAAGTGTCTCCGACAGAACTTTAACCGTCTTAGCTTTGCCAGCATAATTCTAGAAAATCCTCAACCACGCTCTCACTGTCTTTTTTTTATATCCTTCTCATAGAACGCGCAGTTTGATATTCAGCTCCTGTGCTCTTCCAGACCTATTGGTGTCGGCGTTTTGATGCATGATTAGTTTGCTAAGTTCTCTTAGGAGCTGAGCTTTGGTTAAACAACGCATTTGCGATTAGACTGGTCTTACTCAGCATACTTTTTCGCCAGTTCAGATTTCCTGAAGCACTTGAGGCAATTCGTCGAGTGACTTGATTGTTCGGGTTGGCTGCTCTTGTGGGGACGCTATTTTTTCGGGGTAGCGTTTATTCCACTTAAGAAGTATGGTTTTCATGCCAATTCTGTTGCCCCCCACAATGTCGGCGCTTATGCGGTTGCCCACCATAACGGCTTCATGAGGCTTGACCTTCAATGCTCTCAAGGCAGTGACAAATATTCGTTCATCAGGTTTTTCATGTCCCACATCAACTGACGTTATGATCAGATTGAAGTATTTTTCAACGTCTATTTTCCGCAGCGCGGTTCGGACATGTTCTTCTCGCGACGTAACTGTGTTCGTTATGATGCCCAGCTTGAAGCCTTGCCTTTTCAGCTCTGTCAAAACCTCGTCTAGGTACGGAAGTTTCTGCAGGGTTGCTTCCCACAAGTGTCTGCCTTCGACCGTCTCCTCAACGATTAATGTGTCGCCGAGGTCAAAGAAGACAGCTCGAATCAACCTTGTCTGCCTCATCAAACGAGCCTATAGCAGTAGCGCTCCCACTTATATTTTCAAGGCGTCGGTGGAAAACCAGTTCAAAAGAAGGAAATAATATACATTACGTCTTCTTCTCCTGGATCAGAAGTTGTTACTACTGTGCGCCCGGAAGTTAATAACTTCTATACAGTATTAGGCGGTAAGGAAGGACCCCAGGCATTTCTAAGTAGTTTCACTGTGCACAAGACCTATGCCTTGACATGGTTTGCCGAGAAACGCATAAGCTTTAATAGACTCTCCATGGGAAGGTAAAAGAAAGTCTAGAGAAAGACGAAAACGGGGTTTTTTCATGACACATTCTTGTCCAGCCATCATTGGTGTTGGCAGAACCAAGTTCGGTGAACACTACGAGCGCGAGCCTGAGAAACTCATTGAAGAAGCATGGCTCAAAGCCTCTGTTTCCGCCGGCTTAGAACGAAAGAATCTAGACGCCGGATACTTGGCTGATTATTTTCTTCCAATAACCAATAAAATCGGGATCGAAGAGGGCTTCTTATCTGAGCTCACTGAGCTCCATATGCCTATGGAGAAAACACGTTCATTCAGTTCAGCCTTACTCAATGCTTGCACAGCCATTCAAGCTGGAAGATACAACCTAGTCCTAGTCGGGGGCGTCGAAAAGATGACAGACCGATGGGACAAAATCCGAGACGACCTTATGCTTCTGGAAGATCCATGGAGCTACTACGCCGGATGCACGCCCGAAGCTAACCATGAACTCATGCTACGGGAATACGTTAAACACTACCATCTTTCAGCAGGTGAACTCGAAACATTCAACATGGCTCTTGCCCAGATCGCAGTTAAGAACCACAAAAACGCGACTCAGAACGAATATGCACAATATCAACGTGAAATCAGCGTGGAAACAGTACTCAAAGAGCGAAAGAAAGCGCAACGCCCGTTAGGACTGTTCGATTTCGCACCTGTATCAGATGGAGCCACTGCCATAATCCTAGGCAGCTTGGAGAAAGCCAAGCAACTGTCGGACAAGCCGATTTGTGTTGCAGCTTCAGCCTCAGCGACGGATTTTGTCACGTATCCTGCTCGAGATGATAGAACAGGTTTTGCAGCCAGCTCAATAGCTATGAAAAACGCTCTCAAAATGGCAGGAATCCCGCTAAGTGATCTTCAAATCGCCGAGCTCTACGACCAGTCTACTTTTCTCGAGATGGTGTCGCTTGAAGACCTGGGCTTCTCCAAACACGGCATGGGTTGGCAAGACATTGCCCAGAGCCTCCGAGAATCGCAACGCTTCTACCGACTCAATGGACAAGAGCTTTATGTAAACACAGATGGTGGATTGAAAGCTGACGGTAATCCGCTTGGTGCCACTGGCGGAGCGCAAATTTATGAGATCGTACAGCAACTCAAGGGCGAAGCAGGCAACCGGCAAGTGAAAACTGACACCGAACTGAAATATGGATGTGCGTCGGAGCTGGAAGGCTTTGGCACAAAAGCTTACATTCACATTTTGAGGAGGGGTGATTAATCGAATGAGCAGTGAGCCAATCGAGAGGCGAGTTTCATACATTGGAGACCGCCTTCGTGGAAGCAAATGTGGAATATGCGGCAAGGAATACTTCCGTCCTCGCGACTATTGCGGCACATGTGGAAGGAAAAGCTTCGGAAAAATGCAGGATGTCGACTTCTTCTACGACAAAGGCGAACTTGAAGTCTGTACGCTGATTAAAGAGCCCACAAACAAGTTCACTAAGCTTGGACCCTACCTCTACGGCATCGTGTCTTTCGACAATGGACGAGTTCGTGTGCCAGGTCGGTTAACCGATAGACTCGTTCAAGATCAAGAAATGGATTTTACTGCGTTCGAAGGCAGAGAAGTTGTTCCACGGTTTAGAAGACGTTACGCCGTCGAGCAAAGCGAGGTCATTCCAACAATTGCGTTGACTTTCACTCTTGCAGACGAGTACTATCCATTCCAAGAACACAACATTGTAAAGCTGGAGAAAGACTATGAAAAACCAGGCATAGTTGGCTACGGAGTATATACATCGAAGTTCAGAATCAAAGAGGGCGCCATAGAGCGAAGCGTACCATTCATTGACGAAGACTCGATTACGGCAGCTGTTGAAGCAGGCAAAATGGCACTTATCCACTCAGGAATAGACCCGTTGATGGTAGCGAAAGTCTATGTTGGCTCAGAATCCAACCCATACGCTGTCAAGCCAATAGCTTCCAAGGTGGCGCAAGTTCTCAAACTCGGCGAAGAAGACAAAGAGATAGGCGTGCAAACAGTTGATGCAGTGGACACTGAATTCGCATGCAAAGCAGCAACATGTATGTTTAAGGACGCTGCAGCGCTGGTGTATTATCCTACAGCACGTGGGCACTACACAATAGTGGTGGGTACAGACAATTCCCAAGCCGCGCCAAGAAACGAGGTCGGTGGCGAGTTGGACTTCTTTGTTGGATACGGCGCATCCGCATTCATATTTGGCATGAGCGATGTTATAGCCGAGATGGAGGACTGGTGCTCCTGCACCTCGGATACGCCGGACTTCTGGAGACGAGACCAAGAATGTTATCCACGGCATGGTGGAAGATTCACAGGTGAACCTGCCTACTTCAAACATGTCACTAAAGCCGCTGAGAAACTCATGGACAAAATGAGATTGCAGCCGAAGGACATCACATATTTTGTTTCACACCAGCCCAATGTGGCTTTTCCAGTCAAAGTGGCGTCGCAATTAGGCTTCAAGGAGGAACAGTTCATGCCTGGTTTGCAGGTTTCCAGGTTCGGCAACACTTATTCAGCCTCATCACCAATCGGGTTGGCAGCGGTGTTGGACATTGCCAAGCCAAATGACAGAATCGTTATTGTGAGCTATGGCTCGGGAGCAGGAAGCGATGCATACTCGTTGATGGTCACGAATCAGATTCTCGGCAAAAGAAGTCGACAGAAGTTCACGATTCGACATCAGGCAGAGAACAAAAACGTCGAGTATGTGGACTACGAAACATACCGAAGACTTAAACTAGGAATGTAAACATACTCTACAACCCATTTCAAATGGAGCACACTGAATAAGTTGAGCGAGAACCCAACGCCAGAACCTCCAGCAGTAAGCCAAGTTCCTGAAGGCTCAACTGTGAAGGACTTAGTTTTGCCTTTCCGAGTTTTGATCATGCCTTTGAGAGCATTTAGCCAGTTGGCTCAAAAACCCACTGCTAAAGGATTGATAACCCTTGCCGCGCTGATCTTGTTGATTACAGCTGCTGCACAATATGCAAGCGCAACAAGGATCATACTGACGATTAGCGGGCAACCCACAAGTTTCTTGGCAACGGATGGCTTCGCTGTCTGGTTTACAGGCACCTTCTCGACAACAATCCTCTACATTGCAATGTACTGGCTTGTACTTGCGGTGGGCTTGGCTTTGTTCGGCAGAGCTTTCGGAGGCAGAGATGCATCATTGCGCAGTTCATTTGTGGTTCTTGGATACTTGCTCTCAGTTTTCCTAGTCCTCTACACTGTAAGAGCAGTGATGTACCTAGGGCTTCCTTCGATAGCCTTCCAAACCACTTCGTGGCCCCCAGTGGAACAAGTCGAAAGAGATGCCGCCTTAATCCTCATAACACAGAACTGGGAGCCTCAACTCATTTATCAATTCGGAAACTATTTCACTTTAATCGCTTTCGCATGGCTTGTACTATTAGGCACAGTAGCAGTAAAGAGCCTGCGCGAAATCAGCTGGGTAAAAGCGAGCATAGTTTCAGTTATTGGATTCGTGTTCACTGTTTTCCTTTTTGGGTTGCCATAATAACCTGAGAATTCAAGGACAACTCAGAAGCTTTGGGCTTTTATTCCATGCAGATGCGGCATGAGCCACTCTCGATCAAAGAATTGGTGCGTTCACACAACTCGCACATCAGTCCCTTTTGCCTTACTGACTCGCAAATCGCGCAAAACTTGAGTATGAGCTGTGTGCCATAGGTTTCTTTGTGTGCTATCCTTGCGGACATGTCATTCATCATGCTTTGGATTTCTGCTGAGTGATCAATTCTGATGGCTTGCCCGCGCACATTGCTGATGTACTTGCTCACGGCTGTTTGTGTTATACCAAGAAGAAGCGCCACATCGGTTTGCTTCATCTTGTATGTCTGGGTCAGCTCTTTGGCGATGTAAGCGCGGATTGCGGGAATCACTGATTTCACCGCTACTTCGCAAGGTGTTAGCATAATGATTCTCCGGATAAGACAGTTGTAATGCTCAGAAACCTATATAAGCATGACGTATGTCATTCTTATCATGACGTATGCCATGGCAACCAAGACAAATGACTGATCGCGATGGTTTTAATCTCCTCTCTCCTCTCGAGGTGAGGGATGTCCGCCCTGACATACGCCTAACTTAATCCTGTCAAAGGAAAAGCCGCATCAAAGGAAACTCTGGATTTGTTTTGTCTTTGATGTGAAACCCGTTTTTCACGTAGAACGCCATAGGCCCAGAAGGATTTTGCGCCTGATTTCTTCGAGCAAAGGTCTCGATGGCTTTGAATCCCCTCCTCCGCAAGTCTTCGACGATGTTCTGAAGCAATAATTTGCCTATTCCTTTGTCACGCATCGTTTCATCAGTCACATACAAGCATGATAGGAAGACTACACCTTCCTCTGGTTTGCCAACAGGTTTCGACTCGTATGCATTAGTGTTAGGCAGTCGGGTTGAAGGAGCATACTGGGCATAAGCTATAGGTTCGCCGTTGTAATACACTATTTTGCCGGAGGTGCCAAATTCCTCCAAGCTCTTCTCGAACCACTCGCGCTTCTTGGTCTCCAGACCGCCTTTTTTCTGCGGAGCGCTTTTGTTCTTTTCAAAATCATCTGGAAATTCCCAGTACACGCAGCCTCTGCAGCTGTTAGGGATGTTTTTCAAGTTGGATTTCCTGATGTCTTCTATGTCGACTTCGATTTTCTCAGGCATGTGTGAAACACCTTAGAGATATCAATTACCGAATAGTTGTTCCTTAATTTTTCCCTTCAACTCTCAATCTCAAAGTGTGAACCTTGTTATTCCTCATATGAAAAGCTGCAAACCTGTTCTCAGTTGTAGAGAAGATAAGCCAGATTGCATCGCCCCACAGTCGCATGAAATGCAAGTCGACCCTTGATGGAACAGCGCTCGCTGGGTGAGAATGAAAGAAACCAAGAAAGACTAAGCCGTCTTTATCAGCTTTTGTGAACGCTTCATAGAAATCCTTGGTGTCGATTTCGAAACGCGTGGTCGATTGAAGAACGTTATTGGTGGCAATGACCCTTTTGACTGTAGCTTCTTCCTGCACGAGCATTCCAAATAGGAGGGCACACGCTTCGACAGGATAGGCTTTGTTAACCTCACTTTCAAGACAGTTCAGCTGTTGCTTAGTTAGCCTAAGAGTCAAGCTGATTCAGTCTCTCTCCCAAACTGAAGGAATTTTCATCATGACTTGCCACAGCTCTTTTTTCAAAGTGGTCGGATATCGGAACGGCTCTTTAAGAGTCGTGAAGGCAAGCGCGCCTGCAATTCGACCGATCGCTGACATGGAATAGACAATTTGAAGTCCCAGCGCTAACCCGAAGATGCCTATGAAATAACTGCCCAAGTATCCGCCAATCAAAGAGCCTGAGAAGAAGACGATTCCTGTAACCAAATTGTAGAAAGCGCTAAGGGTTCCTCTCAACTCTTCAGGCATGACGTCTAAGAGATAGGCGAACATGGCTACATCTCCAAATGCAACCAGAACACCGAAAATCACGTTGGCCATGTAGAGATGATGAACGCTTGTAGACAACGCGTAGAAAACCGGAACAAGTACTAGTCCAAGTCTGTAGATGACCATTAACTCCCTCCTCCCAACTCGGTCCACTAGTCTTCCGCCATAGGGTCGTAGCGCAATTGTAACGGCGCCCTCAATGACGCCTAATAATGCGATTTCAAACATCGAAGCATTCAGGACTTGCACTGTGGTTATTGTGAACAGCGGCCAGCCGAAAGACATGAAGAACCCAAAGATGCAGCTTACGATGCAGAATCGCAGGAAGTTTGGGTTACTCTTTACGTTCTTTGTTACGTCCCTGAGGCTGAAAATGGACTTCGCTGATGAATTGTCTGGATGAGGTTTTTCTTTGACCAGAAGAATCACCAGAGATGACACAGCGCCTAGTAAAGCGGCAACTAACAGTGGGATGAAGAACATCGCTTGCACAGTTCCCACTACAAGAATCATGAAGTAGCCTGCGACAAGCGTTGCAAGTAGACTTCCAATTCCAGCTAAACGGTTTATTGAAGCTGCGATTTTGCCTCTCTTAGACGGATGAACAAGATCTCCGATCAACGCTGTCCACGCAGGTGTAGCCATTGAACCGTATACAGCTTGAACTCCAATGACAACAATCAACTGATTGGCAGAGGTCACAAACATCATTGGAATCCAAAGAACCGAAGCGATGATGCTCCCCAAGACTATCAGCGGAACCCTCCTACCCATCCTATCGCTTAGCTTACCCCAAGGAACCTGCATCAAACTCGGCGCCAAGCTTGATATGGACTGATAGACACCCATCTCAGAAGCAGATGCGCCCAATTTCACAGAATAAGCACTTAGAAAGGGGCTGACTGTGCCCGAACCAAAAGAACTCACAATAGATCTAACGTAAAGCGGCTTCAAGTCTGCGGAGTTTGAAGACTCATCCTCAGATTGACTCTGTTTCATTCAGCCAAGCAGCCCCGCTGTGAGAATTCGAAAAGAAACACAAAGTCGACTTAAAAGCAAATCGATTTTCGATTCACTTTTTCAATTTGGCTAACACGCTTGGGGCGACGTTCTCTTCGCCTACTTTGGACGTCTCAGGTTCATCCACCGTCAGAACTGCGCGGAGCTCCTCAGCTTCTAGGTCCCGCACAAGTCGACGAAGCTCACGTTTAGCAGACTTCACATGTTTTTTGTGAGCTTCCAGATCCTTGTACAGCAGTTCGGCTAAGGGGCAAATTGAATCCTTTTTCAGGAACCATTCAATCTTTCGAGTCTCTCTGTTGATGTCAAATGTGAACGGTCCTGCCACGCACGTTTCTGGCTTCACAAGATGTATTCGACATTTCCTTGTAAAGGGGTCGAAGAATATGCATCGGCCTTCAGATGTTTCATCAGGAAATGCATATTGTTTCTTCTGAAAAGGGTTATCAATGTAGACGCGATTCTCCTTCAAAAAGTTCTCAATTATTTGCATACGCTTCTTCGTGAGCGGGGGTCTGGTCCCGGTGCAACATCCCGAGTGTTGGCATGCGTTGCAGACACTGAAGAAATCGGCTTCTCGAGGTTTGTTATGGGTCCTGACCGACACATCAGTTCACATACGCTTGGTTCTTTTCAAGGCAATCGGCTAACTCCGAGTAGACGGCGAAGATTGCCTGCTGCAAATCTGTTCTCTGGTACTTGGCAGCAATTCTTTTCAAGATTAGGTTGGAAAGGCTTCCATGTTCTACTCGGTTACTAACTAGAGGCAAGTATTCTTTCTCTTCACGTGTTGCATTTTTTGACGCTATCTTAAGCAGGTAGTGGCAAACCTGCTTGGCTGTTCGGCCTTTAGGGTGCTGAACGTGAGCGTTTAAGCCGTCTCTCATTACCTGATGAAAATCCGACACTAGAACATCATGATTGACATGCGGATGCTCTAAATCGTCTAGAATTCCACGCAGGGTAGCGCGGATAAAGCAGCTCAAGGCAACGTCAGACTTGACACTCTCCTGCTCATCTAAGATCCGTATTTCGATAGCTTTTCTGTCATGTCGTATCACGGCTCCTCTGGAGTTCAACCATTCTTTGTTGAGCAAGCAGCGTGGAGCGTTTAGTCTGTCCAAGTCCTTCGAGTACTGCTGCACAGTCGTCCTCTCGTATTCATTGAAGGAGTTCACATATTCTGGAATCAGGTTTCCAGTGATAGACGGCACTTCTAACTGATTCTGCATGTAGAAATGTAAGCGGTTGTCCAAGTAACTGCCTATGTTGGATTCAAAAACTGGAGACGATGCAGCCACCGCGGGCAGATAGGGCAGAATACCTGCTACCGCGTTGTAAAGCCGAACAGCTTCGCTCTTGTCGTTGTAGGGCAAGTTGAGTTGAAAACTCTGGATATTAAGCCATCCATGTTGGTTAAGGTTGAATATTCTACTTAGAGCTGCATAGATTCCCCGGTCTCTGTGAGACCACATTCTGGCATCGCTGAGCCTCAAGAAGGGGTGCATGCCCAAACCGAGCAAGCGCGCCTTGTACTTTTCTTCCAGAAGACTCAAAATAGTTTCTACCGTCGACTGCATGGTTTCCTCAAACACTTTCGGTGAGCCGAAAGGCTTGTTTGCCTTGAATTCAGCCACATGTGCTTGCAGCTCCTTTCCAAAGGAACAAGCGCCTAAAGAGGCACAATTGACGATGCGTCCGTGAACGTCATGGATAACCTTATCCACAATTGGGAGCGGCGTCAATTTTTCATCGATCACAGAGAATTCGTGCTCAGGTCCTAAGACTTCGAGCATCTCGTACATAATATGGCTCTGTACCTGCCAACTAAACCGCTAATTAACAAGCGGAAAAATAAGCCTTTTGGGCATTGCTGGCTCAGGACGGAAATGCCTTTTTTGTTCCAAAAAAATGGAGATCAGAGGAGATTTGTGTTCTTTAGTGTCTGCATCGCCCATTGACCGCTTGACGCTACTTGCGATATGGCTTCGGATAACAGCTTCATGGCTTCATCATACTGGCTGAGTTGTGCCTTGTCTGTGGCGTCTCTGACCTTTGCAGCAGCCGTTTCGAATTCTTTCCTGCCCACTACGTTATATGCGATGTTTATTTCGCCTTCCAATGCTGCAAGAAAGAAGACATAGAGTTTGAGGGCGCCCTTCAACTCATCGCCACCTAGCTCATTTAGCTGATCAAGCATTTTGGCGGCAATTATAAGTTCAGACTTGACTCGCTCTACGTATTGAAAACCCACGATTGCCTTGTCAACTTCGCCTCTGGGTTTTTCTGTGATGTGTCTTTCGCTCCTACAGGGCTAAGTTGCGGATGGAGTTGAAGGCGGTGTAGGTGGACTTGGCGGTCCGGGCAGAAGCATGTTTCGCTGGATCGTTGAGGTAATGGTTGTTCCTGCGAATCTGTCGCTGATTTTTTGATGTGGATCGCCGACTGTCGCCATACCTACTAGGGTGTCAATGAGCAACAATAGCCCGTTGATCTTACTTACGTTTCGAATCAAGGTTCTGTCAAGAGTTGGCAGTTTGCCATCAGTCGTTGTCACTCTTAAGTTCATGATTTGTTTTCCCAGAGTCGCTCCCCACATGGATTCAAGAAGCGCTGCATACAGGAAGAAGAGCAATCCTTGAAGGAAATCAAATGCAGTGAAGAAGAATGGAACGCCCTGAAGCAAGGCGGGCAGCACAATGAATAATGCGATTATCCTAGTCACTATCCACATTATGACACCGTCAATTATGACTGCTATCAGTCTTCGCAACCAATGGTCCTGCAAGGGTCGGTCGGTTCCAATTCTCGTAAAGGTTGTTGACGTTTTCGTTCACTCCCTGAAGTTACTTTGGATTTTCTGTCGCAAGAGGATTTATGTTTATTGTATGATGTAGTTGTGCGACAGCTTCGCGGTTTTCCTTATTGTTGCGCCCACAGAGCAGTATGTGTCTTCAGATAGTTGTATTGCACGTTGCACAGCTTTCTCTTTCAGATTCTGACCCTCTAGTCGATACTCTACGTGAACCTTTCCGTAGACTCTGGGGTGTTCACCGACGCGTTCTCCAGAAACTATGATCTCAAGTGAAGCCAGCTTCTGCCTCTGCTTTCGTAATATATTCACCACGTCGGTTCCTGTGCAGCCGCCTAGTGCAACCAACAATAATTGCATCGGACCGAACGCTGATCCTTCACCTCCATACTCCTTGGAGACATCCATGACCACTGAATGCCCCTTATCGTCGTTCGCCACAAAACGCATGCCGTCTATCCACTTCACCTTGACCACAGTTGGCAAAGACTTCGCTTTCTTATCAACTGCCGATTTCATTGACAAAACGCCCTAGGATAATGTTGTCAGATCTGTGAATATAAAACAGTTCCAATAAAGAAGAAAAAAGGAAATCGACGCTGTCAATTTAGCCTTTTGCCACTGCGATTGGCAGCAATCGGACAACGCGGGTTGCTATACCTACTTTGTCGCTGACTTCAGCAACTTTGTCAACGTTTTTGTATGCAGGATCAGCTTCTTCGGCTAGCACGAGAGCGCTTGCCGCTCGCACAACGATGCCTCTGCTCTCTAGTTCCTTCTTGATTTCTCCGCCCCAATACTTTCGTTTTGCTGCCGTTCGGCTCATCATGCGACCAGCGCCATGTGCCGTTGAGCCAAATGAAACGTCCATGCCCTTGTGTGTGCCTACTAGCACCCAGCTGCTTGTGCCCATGCTTCCCGGGATCAGCACAGGCTGCCCATAAGATCTGTAGTCTGCTGGAACCTCGGGACGATCAGGTCCGAATGCTCTGGTAGCGCCTTTTCGATGAATCCAGACTTTCTTGGTGCCACCGTTTATCTTGTGCTCTTCGATTTTGGCAATGTTATGAGCTACATCATAGACCAGTTTCAAGCCAAAGGTTTCGGCGGGCTGCTTGAACACTTGTTCAAAGCTTTGACGTACCCAGTGAGTTATGGCTTGGCGATTGGCAAAGGCATAGTTAACCGCGCATGACATGGCTTGATAATAGTCTTGAGCTTCTTGACTAGTCCCCGGAGCGCAGGCTAGTTCTCGGTCTGGTAAAGATATCTTGTATTTTTGGGTCGCCCTTTCCATGACGCGCAGATAATCGGAGCAGATTTGGTGTCCGAATCCTCGTGAGCCGCAATGAATCATAACCGTGACCTGGCCAACATCGTTTATGCCAAGGACTTTGGCAATCTTGGGGTCAACGATCTTGTCTACTTTTTGAATTTCGAGAAAGTGATTGCCTGAACCCAGTGTGCCAAGTTGCGGTAGCCCGCGGCTTTTGGCATTTGTGGACACTTTGTCTGGATTAGCGTTTTCCATGTGTCCGTTCTCTTCGCAATGTTCTACATCTTCAGGCCAGCCCAAGCCGCGTTCCACTATGTAGGGGACACCTTCGGCTGCTATGCGGTCCAGTTCGTTTAAGGTAATGTGGAAGTCCTTGCGCCGGCTCCCCAAACCACTGGGCACATTGTTGAAAATCGTGGTTGTCAAATCCACAAGTTTTGGGCGAATGTCTTTTTCTGTCAGGTTTGTGGTTAGTAGGCGTACGCCGCAGTTGATGTCGTAGCCTACGCCGCCTGGGCTTACTACTCCTTCAGTGTAGTCTGTGGCTGCCACTCCGCCGATTGGAAAGCCGTATCCTTCGTGTCCGTCTGGCAAGGTTATCGAATACTTGTAAATTCCTGGCAGGTGGGCGACGTTGGCGCATTGGTCTAGAGTGTGGTCAGTTCTCATTTTGTCCAACAGGTCGTCATCTGCGAAAACTAAGCCTGGAACTCTCATGCCTGACTTGTATTTCTGTGGAATGCGCCAAGTGTAGTTGTCGATTCTCTCTAGCGGAACCTTAGGAGGTGGTCCGCGGTGTTCGCCTGCTTGTTCTCCCATGGAAAATCACCATCAGGTATCTGAAAGGATGGGCGGGCGGGAATATAAGTGATTTTGGTGTTTAAACCAATAATTTTTTCTTGTAGTATTCCACGTAGCCGTGGATGTTTTGCATGACTACGCCTTTGCGTAGCACGAGATGCTTGTTGATGAAGTCGATTGCTGCTTTCATTTGTGGGTCTGTTTTCAGAATTTGTTCGTGAACGCTTTCTTTGGTGTCACCGCGTTTTACAGCTTCCGAAACTACGTTTGCCCAAAGATGCAATTGTGCCTCGTATCGTTTTATTCTTTCAACTGCGTTGTCGACTGGTCCGTAGTGTGTGTAGTAGAGTCGTTTGGGTTGTAGTTGAGTCAGTTTTTCGAGTGATGCTAATGTCATTTCGAACTGGAATGGTGCGGGTGCGGTGGGTATGGTGACGTCGAGGTGTGGGAAATAGATGCCAGCTGCGTCGCCTTGAAAGATGCCTTGGCTGTCTGGGTCATAATATCCTAGGTGGTGTGAAGCGTGGCCAAGTGTTTCTAAGACTTTTACCTGAACTGAGCCGCCTAGGTCGAAGAGTGTCCCGTCCGATGGTGTGATGACCCTGTTTTCTGGGGCTGGTTCGATTTTTCCGTAGGCTGTGGCTACTTCGCCTAATACAAGTTGGGATTGTTCCCAGAGTTTTTGTGGGTTGATTATGTGGGGTGCGCCTCTTGGGTGTACGATTAGTTTGGCGTTGGGCAGGTGCCGCATTAGTGTGCCTGCTCCGCCTGCGTGGTCGATGTGGATGTGGGAGACCATGATGTAGTCGATGTCGTCGTTTTTAACGCGGATTTCATTGAGTCCTGTGAGTAGGTTTGGGATGGAGCATGTTGGTCCTGTTTCGATTATTGCTGTGGCTTTTGGTCCTTTGAGGACGTAGGAGGCGATGAAGTTGTCTACGCCTGTGGGTTTCAGGTCTATGATGTGTAGGTGTTCATTGAGTTGCTTTGTGTGCATAGGCGTTCACGTTGGAGTATGCAATAGCCGTGAAGTGCTATTTATTCTGTAAACCTAACTGGTTGAGGTTGGCTGTGTGGATGTCTTTTATGGTGTTTGGACCAAAGAAGTTTTAATGCTGGCGGCACAGGTGACTTGTTGGATATGGCATGCTGGTCCGTGTGGTTCGAAGGTTAACGTTGGACGAGGTGCAAGTGCGCATTCGAGGTTTTGAGAAGGATCGCGGTGTGTCTTTTGACGAGTTTGAGGAGCTGTTTTGGAAGAAGCAGCTGGACAGGCGGTTCATGGATGAGTATTCTGAGTGGGCTGGTTTGGTTCACGCTTACAGGGCTTATGTGGAAGGTGGCGAGCTAGACTACGTTGTCGAAGAATTGCGCGAGCTCAAACCACGAGAGTCTGCGCTTTTATCGCCGAAACGTCTCGAGTTGCTTTACAGTTTGGCTAGCTTGAGACCTGAGTCGATAAATGATTTGGCGCGCAAGACTAGGCGAGATGTGAAGAACGTTTACCTAGATTTGAAGTTGCTGAAAGCATTGGGTTTTGTGTCGTTCAGGAAACGAGGCAGGAGAAACATTGTTCCCGAGACGTTAGTTGAGGAAATTACGCTGCTGATTCGCTAGTCTTTGACTTTTACTTGAGGTATTTCTTGCTTGACGTTCAGCTCAGCGGCTTTCTTGTTCATGGTCGGCAGCAATCCTAAATGTCTAGAATAAACCTGATTGTTACGCCGCGTTTTTTGTCTTTTGGGATTTCCATGCGATGGTACGTGACCGCTTTTACTCCAACTTTGGACAAATGTCGTTTTGGATCAAAGGTTTCACCCCAGATATGAGCTCTCAACCTTAGCCCAGTGGGCGTCCTTTCGATGTGGGTGATTTTGAACTTGGAGTAAAGGTTGTTCGTGGTTTCGAATTTCACCAATAGCGCCTCTAACCAGTTGTAAAGCAAGGCTTCTTCGTCATGCCCTTCAACCTCAACATTGTCTTCAGTTTGAGCCTTTATCGAATCTAAATCAGTCATGCCTTCAAACATGGCTGCTGCAGCGTTTTCAAATGCCTCTTCTAGGCTGTTGCCGAACGCAGCTATGTAGAGGTCAGCTGTGTGTTCGAGAAACTCAAACCGTTTCTGCAAAGTTCGCCACTATTAGCATTGATGGATGGAGCTGAAAATATAAGGCATTTTGGTGCTAAGACCATTGTCGCTGGCTACGGCTTCTAGAACAGAAAGCAATGCAGTTAGTTGCCTTTTTTCACCAAGTGTTCGTGTATTGCTTTTGCTGCTTTCTTGCCCGCGCCCATAGCGCTGATGACTGTTGCCTCACCGGTCACTATGTCGCCGCCCGCGTAGACGCCTTCCAAGCTTGTTTTGCCCGATTCATCTTTAACAACGATGGTGCCCCACTTGGTTGTCGCCAAACCTTCGGTTGTGCGCTGGATGATCGGGTTCGGCGTGCGTCCTATAGCCACGATTACGCAGTCAACGTCCATAACGAATTCAGAGCCTTTTACGGCGCAGGGTCTACGCCTTCCCGATTCGTCTGGTTGACCGAGTTCCATGCAGATGCATTCCATGGCTTTGACCCAGCCTTTCTCATCGCCGATGAACCGAATTGGCGCTGCTAGGAACTTGCACACCATGCCTTCTTCTTCAGCGTTGGCGATTTCCTCGGCTCTAGCTGGCAATTCTTCTCGACTTCGACGGTAAACTATGCAAACTTCTTCAGCGCCCAAGCGCAGAGCTGAACGAGCCGAATCCATGGCTACGTTGCCGCCACCGATAACTACTACGTGCTTCCCAATGCGAATTGGTGTGTCGTACTCAGGAAAGACGTAGGATTTCATCAAGTTAACCCGTATTAGAAATTCGTTCGCCGAGTAGATTCCGCCCAGGTTTTCGCCGGGCACGCCCATGAATTGAGGCAAGCCAGCGCCTGTTCCAATAAAAGCGGCGTCAAATCCACTCTTCAGAAGCTCAGGAATTGTATATGTTCGTCCGACTAGGCAGTTTGGACGGATTTCAACCCCGATCTTTTTCACGTATTCAGCTTCGGCTTGAACAATGCTTTTGGGCAAGCGAAACTCAGGAATTCCGTACACAAGCACGCCGCCGGGCAGATGAAGCGCCTCAAAGACTACAACTTGGTGCCCTAATCTCGCCAGATCAGCTGCGGCTGACAGTCCGGCTGGACCGGCACCAATGATTGCGACTTTCTTGCCGGTTGGCGACGCTTTCTCGGGAGCTTGAAAACCGTTTTTTCTCTCCCAGTCAGCTAGAAACCTTTCCAGTCTGCCAATGCTGACGGGTTCGCCTATTCTTCCAATCACACAGTTTTTTTGACACTGGTCCTCTTGGGGACATACGCGTCCGCATATGGCGGGCAAGCTGTTCTTCTCTTTGATTTTCTTTATGCCCTCATCAAACCTCTTCTCTTTGAGCAGCTTGATGAACGCTGGAATCTCAATCTCCACGGGGCAGCCTTGCACGCATTTGGGCTGGGGACACTGTACACAACGGTTGGCTTCCGCAATCGCCTGTTCCTCATTGTAACCCAAAGCGACCTCGCCAAAATTATGCCTGCGAACCTCTGGCTTCTGCTTCGGCATTGGCACTGATTCTTTTGGAATTTTTACTTTGGGTTTGGCTTCAGTCAAGGCGTGGTCACCGATATCTCCAAAAGGGACAATTAGGGGACGCTTTTTCTCTTAGTTTTTGACGCGACAAGTCCATCATGACTCTCATGGAACTGGTTGGCTAACTTTTCTTCAGCCTGATACATCCGAAGACGGTTAATCAATTCGTTGAAGTCAACATTATGTCCGTCAAATTCTGGACCATCAACACACGCGAACTTAGTCTGTCCGCCCACGCCTACTCGGCACGCGCCGCACATTCCCATGCCATCCACCATAATGGGGTTAAGGCTTACAATTGTCTTGATGCCGTACGGTCGTGTAACCTCAGTCACAGCCCTCATCATGAGTGGTGGTCCGACAGCGTAGACAGAGTTCAGTTTGGTTCCTTGCGTTATCAGCGACTTCAGCACTTCGCTGACGAAGCCTTTGTGTCCTTTCGAGCCGTCGTCGGTTGAAATATGGAGCTGGTCGGAAACGTTTTTCATTTCACTCTCTAGAATCAGTAAATCCTTATTCCTAGCGCCCATTATTGAGATCACTTCATTGCCTTGGGCTTTGAGCGCTTTTGCTACGGGATAAGCAGCCGCAGTGCCCACGCCTCCGCAGACAACAGCTACAGTGCCTTGGTAATTTGTGTCGCTGGGATTTCCCAACGGACCAAGAACGTGCAGTATTTCATCGCCGACATCAAGTGAGCCCAATTTTCGAGTTGACATGCCCACCTCTTGGAAAACAAGTGTTACGTCACCGTTCTCCTTATTCCAATCCACCAGCGTCAACGGAACTCTCTCGCCGCGCTCGTCCACGATTACTATAACAAACTGCCCCGGTTTGGCCTTTTGGGCGATTGCTGGCGCGCGTACCTTCAAAAGCTTGACTTGAGGAGCAAGGTCCTGCTTAACAAGCACTCTGTACAACATGAGGCGCCTTTGGAATGTTGAAGTCTATAAAAAACAACATTAAGCCTATAAGGCTTTAGGCGCACGGCTAAGGGTCAAGAATGTCGAGTTTCTGATTCTAGGTATTCTAGCTCGCAGCTAGGTGCTTGTTGCTGGGCGACTCTGAAGCTCGTAATACTCAGTCAACAGCAGAACACCTTGGATTATCAAGTAGATGCCCACAACGAAATTCAGCGACCACGGCACGAAAATCACCA
Organism: Candidatus Bathyarchaeia archaeon; assembly: GCA_035283685.1. Classification (NCBI taxonomy): domain Archaea; kingdom Thermoproteati; phylum Candidatus Bathyarchaeota; class Bathyarchaeia (SeqCode); species Bathyarchaeia archaeon. The sequence goes on along the minus strand of DATETJ010000012.1, from coordinate 5,990 downwards.
AGAGTCCAAAGATCAATGTTATGGCAGCAAGAATAGGCTTGGACACGGTCACACCCATTTTCCTAAGGCCTTTCTCAACAACCTGCGTCATTCTCTGCTTTCACCTCCCAAACCATAAATCGTTCAAAGATGCTTTCAAACCGAATTTAAAACCTTCTAAGGCTCTATGAGATTAACCGTGTGGTTGGCGCCGGGGAATAGGTTTACATCTCGGTTTAAATTCTCGGCGAATTCAAAATCTTAGAACGCAAGCATTCAGTAAGTATTTTATGTTCAGCGCTGAAGAACACGTATCGAATAGAAATGGCAATTGACTACACGGAACACGCGATATTTCGGATGAGGCATAGAATGATATCAGAAGCCAATGTAGAAGGCACCATTCAAAACCCGGATTTCAGTTTTATTGCGCGTCTTGGCAGGTCGGTTGCATTGAAGAAGTATGGCGATAAGTTTCTCAAGGTAATTTATGAAAAGAGTAATGATAAAATAACAGTTGTTACAGTTTATTGGACGAGGAGACCTTTGCGAAGATGATAAGGGTTGAATACGACTCGAAAGCCGACGCGATGTATATCTGGCTTAGAAAAGCCAGATACGAAATTAGCGAAGAGCTTGCGGAAAACGTTATCATAGATCTTGATAAACGTGGGCGTATAATTGGAATAGAGATTCTTGACGCATCAAGAAATTTAGGGAAACAACTTGTGAACAAGATACTAAATACGGAAAAGTTGGCTGTGACAGCTTAATAAAATGAGATATATTTTGGCGCCGGGGATGGGATTCGAACCCATGCGGCCCCGAAAGGCCACAGGCTCTCAAGGCCTGCGCGTTATCCACTCCGCCACCCCGGCATTAAATCAGAGTTTCATTACAAGCTTATTCCCGTGTTTATTAAACTGCTTATCTTCACGCTGGTGAACATTAGGCATTAATACCTCTACATGCCCAACATAATGCTTCTGAGAGAGAAGGGAATTGCGTGGACAGGATCGACAAGGTTCTCTTAGTTTTGCCGCTTCTTCCAGCCGCCGACTTGTTGTCAACGCTTTTCTCGTTAGCGCGGGGTGGGCAGGAAGTAGGAATCTTGGCTCGACCGATGCTAGAGCAATATGGATCTTATGGGCTGTTTCCTCTCGCAGTCTCAGCCTCCGTTATATTCCTAGCTTTCATGTACACCGTGATCCGCATCAAAAAGCTCTTTGTTGAAAAGTGGAAGCTCAGGTGGACAAGACAGATCTTGATGATTCCAATCTACTGGTTTTTCATACTTCAGGGAGTATATGTTTCTACGGTGATCATGAATTTCTTGGTTCCGCTTTCTCCGGCTTTGGCGCAGATATTGTTGTTGAGGATAGCTTTGGGCTGCATGTATTTTGTGGTTGTCAGCATGCTCACCAGGCCTCAGATGAGCCGCCTTTAGGCTGGAAAAAACGAGTACTTGAAGCAGGATTAGAACCGAGTTATCTGCGAAAACATTTTAAAACGCTCCTAGGGTATATGCTAAATCTCTTCGGAGTATGATAACACATGAATTTCAAGCCAAGGGAAGTTGCGGTCATAGGTGGCGGAGTTATAGCGCATTCGAAAGCCAGACCGGATCTCAACATAACTGATCAATGTGTCGAAGCTTACAACATGGCGCGCGAAGACCTCAGCGAACAGATGGGAAAGCCTTTCTCCAACGCATACATCGACGCGCTGGTTGTCTCTTATTTCAGCGACCATTTTGCAGGGCAACTGCTGGGCGAAGCAATGATCGCTGATTCACTTGGACTCAACCCAAAAAGAAGCTACAGAGCCATAGGAGGAGGAGCAACAGGCGGCATCGGCGTTCAAAACGGCTACGCCCTAGTAGCCTCGGGTCTCGCTGACTTGGTTGCTGTTATGGGATTCGAGAAAATGTCGTTAGTCGACACTGCTGAAGGAAACGAGTACATCGCGTTAGCTTCTGACACAGATTGGGACTTTGCAAACGGCGGCTACTACACGGCTTACTATGCTGCGATGGCTGCGGAATACGCCAAAACATTCCAGATACCAGTCGACACCTTTGAGCGCCACATGGCAGAAGTCTCGGTTAAGAACCGAAAGAATGCTCAGTCAAATCCTTTTGCGCAGACAAGCTGGCTTAATCCGTGGTGTGTCAAAGATTCCAAAGAAAACGTCACTGGCGAAATAACAGTTAAACAAGTCCTTGAATCCGGCTATTGTGCTACGCCTTTACGGCTGAGAAACTGCTGCCTCATGTCCGATGGAGCCGCCGTCGTGTTCTTGGCTTCAAAGGAAACAGCTGAGAAACTTGTGGACAAGCCGATATGGATCACCGGAACAGGCATGGGCACAGACACCATGCGACCCGGCGACAGGTACGATACAGTCGGCGGCTTGCACAAATATGACCTGGTTCTGCGTCACGAGGATAAGGCAACGCAGGAACGCTACAAGAAGTTGAGATATCCTGGGCAAAACTCGTTCAGAGCAGGAAGAATGTCGGCGAAACAAGCCTACTACATGGCAGACATCAAGAATCCGCTCAAAGAACTGGACATCATCGAAATTCACGACGCCTTCAGCTCATCTGAGATACAAACCTACGAGGATTTAGGCTTGTGTCCATATGGAAAAGGCGGCGAATTCGTAATGAGCGGCGCAGCTGACCTTGACGGCGAAGTGCCCATAAACCCAAGCGGGGGCTTAATCGGCATGGGACACGGGGTTGGTTCATCAGGCGTGTGGCAAATCTACTTCACATACTTGCAACTGCGCGGCGACGTTGACAAGGTTTTCAAGAAGTGGAATGAAAAATTCAAACCATACAACGGTAACCGTAATGTTCCAAGACCTATTCAGATATCGAATGCTAAGAGAGGCGCAGGGCATTCTCACGCTGGCACGGGTTCTCACGTCACGTACACGATACTGAGCAATGTTGAGAGCGATTTGGAGCGCATGAAACCGCTTGCGGGTTGGGAGTCAGGTTTGATCAGGAGGCCAAACTAAGATGGACACGAAGAAACTCAATGTTAAAGGTATTGTGCAGCCTGGCAGTAAGCGCTTGATGGGACACGACGACTTAGTTGTTTCGATGCGGGATTACACGACTTACCAGTTTAAGGCGTATGGGAAGAATAGTCGATATTTCCGTGCTTTAGCTGAGAAAAAGAAGATTTACGCTACGCGCTGCAAGGAGCACGGAGTCTTTCTGCCACCGCGACCCTTCTGCCCCGACTGTCAGACAACGAATATGGAGTGGGTTGACTACACGAAGCAGCCAGCTCACATAAAGACGTCGTCGATCTGTGCGTTTGCTGGAAGAGCCTTCATAGATGAAGTACCGTTTATCTTGGGCTTTATTCAGATCGGGGAAGCCAAAACCGTCATGTCATCAGTTGTTAAACTGTCAGAAGACCCAGCTGAAAACGCACAGATGCTGGAGAAACTCATGAAGGAACGCAGATACTTTGAACTCAACGGTTTAAAGGTTGAACCCCGATTCGCAGAGAAACCGCTTTACACTGTGCGCGACCTGTGGTTCCAAGTATCAGACAAGAAATTCCTGGACTCACTGAAAGAGAGACACAGAATTAAATGAGTGAATCAAAAAAAGTTGGACCAGCGCTCATTGTGTCTATCCTAAGGGAAGCGAAAAAACCCTTGACCACGAAGGAACTGTCGCTGGAGGTTCATAAACGAGTTCCGCGTTGTATGTCTGACAATATAATTGTATTGAACCTGATGAGACTCCGCGGGACGATTAAAGGAAAGCGCTCCACGGATTCTTGGGTCTGGTGGGTAGAAGACAAGGAAGAAAGCAAATGAAGGCGATTGTTTAAGAAATACGCACTGTGGACAGAATTCTTATGTGCGCCTACAGTAGATTGCCTGCATCAATTTGACATGGACATTATCTTTCGTGCGAAATCTGAAGCCTTTTCAATATCCTCTTGATTAGGATGTTTTTGGGCTTCTCGCATGTACGGTTCCCATTCATCATCCGACTTGATTATTGTAGTGCGTATGAATGTTTGGATTGGGCGGCTGGGTGCACCTTGACAGTGGTAGTATCCTTTGAAAGCGATTTGCTTTTCTTTGCATATGCTCTCGAAGGAGTGTATGCATTTGGATGCCCACTTGTCGAAAAGAGCTTGAGCGCGCGTGCTATGTCCGTCTTGTTCAGGAGTCCATGTTGAGTGTGTGAAGAACCCTGCTAATTTGAACTTTGGCGATTCTGGAAGTGCCCTCAAGATTTTCTTGACTGGCGTTGCCAAATCTGAGGAGTGACAGGCGGAACCCAGAAAAACCAGATCATAATCATTCAACGTGTTTGCGTTGATGTCCTTTATTCTCTTCATGTGCGCGTCATGTTTTTTTGAAGCTTCTGCATATATCGCCTTTGCGATTTTCTCCGTGTTTCCAGTTTCACTGTAGTAGGCAACGAGCACCTTCAATGCGACGCCCTCTTCTGACGTTTCCAAGGCTGCCGCGCTTATTTGTTTTTGGTTGTATTGCATATCATGTGCATCGTGTGCTTGCACAGAAATTCTGTTCTCTTTTCTGCATTTCGTTGTAAAGGCATTCCCATGGAAAATCATTTGAGCGACTAGCTGGGATTTTAATATGGATGGCACGATTGAGGATTAGTGGAACATGTTCTTAGCAATGTTCTCTCTTGTCTACAAGCTGGTTCGCTGGATGAGAAAGCATGACGTTAGGGAGGATGTTTGATGAACATGAGAGTATTTTTTGCTGTTTTAGGAATTGTGTCATTTTCTGTGGGTTTGGGTTTCTATTATTTTGCTTTTTTTGGCTGGAGGAAGCAGAGGGGTGGGAGCTATTGGTCTTTTCATGTATGGTCTTTTTTTCACTATAGGCGGACTGATTTTTCTGTTTTTTGCATTTGTGAAAAGAATTTTGTTTCGGGCTGTTCTGATTGTTGTTATCTTGGTCCCGCATGTTTTGTGGATTGGTGGACCGGTGTATTCTGTTAGTATCAACAAAGAAGTCTATGGCATAGGGGAACCAGTGGAAATTGATTATTCAATATTCTACATGAATGTGATTCCTGTTTCTATACATGTTCCGAGGGGCTTCATGATATACTATGATACCAAACCCAATAGTACTGTAGAATTCAATAAGTATATGGCGGTGTGGTCTGAGAGAGGCGGCAGCGAATACTTAGGAATGTTATTTTACGCTAATACTCATGAAAGATTCGTTTGGAATCAAACTTGTGGGATTGGCTCGGAAGCGCGATATCAGGCTCCTCCTGGCCATTATTATGTTTGGGTTTTTGGGCGTGAGAGAAGTTTCATTATTCAATAATAGACGAGGCGCCGTTTGTCCATGGCTTTGTTCAGATAGGTGAGGCTAAGACCCGTGATGTAGTCAGTTGTGAAGCTTTCTGAAGACCCGGCTGAAAACGCAAGGATGCTGGAGAAGCTTATGAAGGAACGCAGATACTTTGAACTCAACGGATTATAAGGTTGAACCAAGATTCGCAGAGAAGCCACTATACACAGTACGAGACCTATGGTTCCAAGTAACAAACAAGAAATTCCTAGACTCACTCAAAGAGAAACAAGAACTACATTAACCATAAACCATGGTCTTTTCGGCTCGCTGATTTTGTTGGATAGAATTTCTATCCCCAACCCAAATTTTGCGATGCTGCAGAAAAGTTATAGCGGAACCAAAAGTAACCACGTGGATGAGTGGATCAAGTTGCTTGAAGGCAAGAATGTTAGCCTCAGAATAGTCGAGAAACAAGACTTGCCCATCCTCCTCGAATGGGACAACAACGTTGACTTCCGTGGTCAATTTGAGAATCTCAAACAAGAGACGATGGTGGACTTGGAAAGACTCTACGACAATATTAAAGATGCACAATGGTTTTTCATTGAGAAGAAGGATGGAACAAAAATCGGTTTTATTTCCCATTTTCTGTCAGCGGGCGAAACGGAGATAGGCTATAACATCGTGCC